>JADLFD010000751.1 GCA_020845805.1 Verrucomicrobiales bacterium
CCAATCCGTTCGGCGGTCTCAACTCCGTGCTTCATGTGGCGGCCAACGACTGACGGTCCATTCACTTACGATGAACTCCCCCCGCAAGTCGCCCTCTGGCAAATCCGTGTTGCGAACCGCCATGGAGATGGACTTCCTCATCCTGGGTATAAAATCGGATGACGGTCTCCGAAGTCGCCTGGCTTCGGATCTGCAAGCGCTCGCTCATCTCGTCCCCATCGAGCACGCTCACATTTCTCTGGAGCGCCAGCACGCGGTAACGCCGCCTTTCCAAGCGGCCGTGATGCTGGTGGTGCCCGGCCCGGACATTCATGTCGCAGCCCGCGACCACACGTGGCCCGCAGCTTGGCATAAGGCTCTGGAGCGCCTGCGCGAACAGATCGAGCAACGGCGGAACCGGCTGGCGAAGCGGAAGAGAGTGCAACCGAGGCGGCACCCCCCCGTCGCTCCTCGTGCGAGGTGAGGACGGACCCCCGGGCGAAGACACTCCTATTGGGCTAGCCCCCCGGAATGAAGAGCGTCGCAAACGGACATCCTGATGAACTGGAACAAATACCACCCACCCTCCGAAGCCTCGGAAGTACTCACTCACTGCAAACGACTCACCATCGGCAGCGCCACCCATGAACTCGTCGACCTGGCTTGCGGCGGCGCCGGGTCGAACTACTTCGAGGTCGCCTACGATGTCCCGGGCAAAGGACGCGTCGTCGAAGCCACCGTCGCCCGCGTCCGCAACGGTGTGGCCGCCAACTACCCCGAGCCGTACATGCGCCGTCGGGACCCGGACTGCATGGTCATCGGCGACGAACTGCCCACCGATAAAGAACCCTTCCGGCGACGTTTCGGGAGGGAGTTCGCCCCCCTGCGCCAGGAAACCTTCGAGTGGCTCCGGAACCAGGAACTCACGATGTTCGGCTTCGTCGCCGGGGGAGCCGGCATGGGGATGGATGCGCTGGTGATTGCACCTGCCAATGCGGGGTTCTTCGCGCTGGGCCTGGCCATGCTGCAGGGCATCATCCCGTGCGAGGAGATCCCGGCAAGCTTCGCGCCGCGAGCGATCATCTACGTGGCGCCGGTCTTCCGGCATACCCATTTCGGAGGCAAACAGGTCGTCGTGCACAACCGCCGTCAGGGCCTGCACGAGGTCTTCTCCTACAACCTGTACCCCGGACCGAGCGCCAAGAAGGGCATCTATGGCGTGCTCCTCGGGTTGGGCGAACTCGAAGGTTGGACCACCAATCACTGCTCCACCGTCCAGGTGGTCACCCCTTACGACAACGTGGTCGCCATCATGCACGAAGGCGCCAGCGGCGGCGGCAAGAGCGAAATGCTGGAGCAAGCTCACCGCGAACCGGATGGCCGCCTGCTCCTGGGGGAGAACCTGGTCACCGGCGAGAAGCGCCACCTGGAGATCCCGCGCAGCTGCGAACTGCGCGCCGTGACGGATGACATGGCCCTGTGCCATCCGTCGTTGCAGGACGGTCAAGGCAAGCTCGTGTTGACCGACGCGGAGAACGCTTGGTTCGTGCGGGTCAACCACCTGGAACACTATGGGACGGACGTGCATCTGGAGAAACTGGCTGCCGAACCCCCCGTACCGCTGCTGTTCCTCAGCATCGACGCCGTCCCCGGCAGCCGCGCCCTCGTCTGGGAACACATCGAGGACGCACCGGGAAGGCGCTGTCCTAACCCTCGTCTCATCGTCCCCCGGAAGGCTTATCCAGGGGTGGTGGACGGAGCGGTGACGGTCGACATCCGAAGCTTCGGCGTGCGCACGCCGCCCTGCACACGTGAACGCCCCACCTACGGGATCCTGGGCGTGTTCCACATCCTTCCCCCCTCCCTCGCCTGGCTGTGGCGGCTCGTCTCGCCGCGCGGCCACGGCAACCCCAGCATCGTGGACACCGAGGGGATGACCAGCGAGGGCGTCGGCTCCTACTGGCCCTTCGCCACCGGCCGTCGCGTCGACCAGGCCAACCTCCTCCTGCGCCAGTTCGCGGAGAACACCCGCATGCGGCACATTCTCTGCCCCAACCAGCACGTGGGCGCCTGGCGGGTGGGCTTCATGCCCCAGTGGATCGCCCGCGAATACCTGGCCCGGCGCGGCGCAGCGAAATTCCGACCGGATCAGCTGCGCCCGGCCCGCTGCCCGCTGCTCGGCCATACGCTGCATCAGTTGCAGGTCGAAGGCCGCATGATCGCCCGCTGGTTCCTCCAGGTGGACACCCAACCGGAGGTGGGGGTCGAGACCTATGACCAAGGCGCGGGAATCCTGGAAGCGTTCTTCCGCAGGTGCCTGGCGGATTTCCTCGACCCCGACCTCGACCCGCTCGGCAAGCGGATCATCGCCTGCTGCCTGGATGGCGGGAGGATCGAGGACTACGAACAGCTTATTCCCACCCGGTGATTACCTCCTGGCACCAGATCGATGGGGACGAAGCCGCCCGGCACCTCGAGGTCGATCCGCGCGTCGGACTGCCCGCCGACGAAGTGCAGCGTCGCCAAGCCCGGCACGGCCCCAACCGGCTGCAGGGCCGGAAACGCCGAAGCGAGTGGGTCCGGTTTCTCCTCCAGTTCCACCAACCGCTTCTCTACATCCTCCTCGCCGCCGCCGCCGTCACCGCGTTTCTCCAGGAATGGGTGGACGCCTGTGTCATCTTCGGCGTCGTCTTCATCAATGCCGCCGTCGGCTACTTCCAGGAAGGCAAGGCCGAGCGCGCCATCGAGGCGCTGGCCGGCATGGTCGTCACCGAGGCCACCGTGCGCCGCGACGGACGCAAACAGCGGGTTCCTTCCGAACAATTGGTCCCCGGCGACGTCGTGCTCCTGCAGTCCGGCGACCATGTCCCAGCGGACCTGCGCCTGATCCAGGTGCGCGACCTGCGGGTCGACGAGTCGGCGCTGACGGGGGAATCCGTGCCGGTGGAGAAGCACGCCGACCCGCTGGACGCGGGGACGGTCCTTGCCGAGCGGAAGAACCTCGCCTTTGCCGGGACCCTCGTCACCTACGGGCAGGCGGAAGGACTGGTGTGGGCCATCGGGAACCAGACCGAGACCGGGCGCATCGCCCGGCTGATCCACGAGGCGGTCGACCTGTCGACGCCCCTGACCCGCAAGATCGCCCACTTCAGCAAGGTGCTGCTGTTGGGGATCCTGGCCCTAGCCGCGTTGACGTTCATCCTGGGCGTTCTCCGCGGGGGCTCGTGGTCCGGGATGTTCATGGC
The DNA here is from genome assembly GCA_020845805.1 of Verrucomicrobiales bacterium. GTDB lineage: Bacteria > Verrucomicrobiota > Verrucomicrobiia > Limisphaerales > CAIMTB01 > CAIMTB01. The sequence goes on from JADLFD010000751.1 coordinate 3,225, forward strand.
CGCCGTGGCCCTGGCCGTAGGCGCCATCCCGGAAGGGCTGCCGGCGGCCGTCACCATCACGCTGGCCATCGGCGTGGCGCGCATGGCCCGACGGCGGGCCATCATCCGCAAGCTGCCCGCGGTGGAGACGCTGGGCAGCACCACGGTGATCTGCTCCGACAAGACCGGCACACTCACCGAGAACCAGATGACCGTCCAACGCATCCAGGCCGGCAGCCGGCGGTATGAGGTCACGGGCACCGGCTACGAACCTCACGGTGACATCCGGTGGGATGGGCAACCGGTCTCCCGGGGTGATCACCCGGCGCTGCACGAATGCCTGCTCGCTGGCTGGCTGTGCAACGATGCGCAGCTCGTGCCGCAGAACGGACGCCACGGCGTCCACGGCGATCCCACCGAGGGCGCATTGATCACCGCCGCGCGGAAGTCCGGACTGACCGAATCGGAACTCCACTCCAGGCATCCGCGCCTCGACACGGTCCCCTTCGAGTCCGAGCACCAGTACATGGCCACGTTGCACGCGGACCCGCTCGGCGGGCAGGTCGTCTACCTGAAGGGTGCCGTTGAACGCGTGGTGGAGCGATGCAGCAACAGTCTGGACGAGGACGGCCGCGAAACACCGCTCGATCGGGAGCGGGTCCATCGCGAGGCCGAAACCCTCGCCGCCCAGGGGCTGAGGGTGCTGGCCTTCGCGCAGAAGCGCCTGTCCACGCCGCAGGCGCGCCTGACCCACGACGACGTGCGTGACGGTCTGACGCTCATAGGCCTGCAGGGCATGATGGACCCGCCGCGCGCCGAGGCCGTCACCGCCGTTCGCCGGTGCCGGCGGGCCGGCATCCGCGTCAAGATGATCACCGGCGATCACGTGCTCACGGCCCAGGCGGTGGCGCGTCAGATCGGTCTGAGCGGCGACCACGACGGCGCGGAACTGGTGGCGGTCACCGGACGGGAACTCGACGGCTATTCGGACAGTGACCTGCGGGACGTCGCGGAACGCGCCGCCGTGTTCGCCCGTGTGACGCCCGAACAGAAACTGCGCCTCGTCCAGGCGCTCCAGGCCCGCGGCCACGTTGTGGCCATGACCGGCGACGGCGTCAACGACGCCCCCGCGCTCAAGCAGGCCGACATTGGCGTGGCCATGGGAATCGCCGGAACCGACGTGGCCAAGAGCGCGGCGGACATGATGCTCACGGACGACAACTTCGCCACCATCGAGGCGGCGGTGGAGGAGGGCCGTAACGTCTTTGACAACCTGACCAAGTTCATCGTCTGGACCCTGCCGACGAACTTCGGCATGGGTCTGGTGATCCTCGCCGCCATCGTCATGGGCACCGTGCTGCCCGTGCTGCCCGTGCAGGTGCTATACATCAACATGAGCACTGCGCTGCTGCTCGGCCTGATGCTCGTCTTCGAACCGAGGGAATCCGACGTGATGGCGCGCCCGCCCCGCGTTCCCGGCCAGCCCATCCTCACGCGCGAACTCCTGATGCGAACGGGCTTGGTCACCCTCCTGATCCTGGCGGGTGCGTTCGGGTTGTTCGTCTGGGAACAGCAGCGCGGCGGAAGCCTGGCGCAGGCACGCACCACGGCGGTGAACCTGATCGTGATGGTGCAGGTGTTCTACCTGTTCAACTGCCGCTCCCTGACGCGGTCCGCACTCTCGGTGGGCGTGTTTTCCAACCGCTGGGCCATTGCGGGCGCCGCGGCCATGGTCGGCCTGCAGTTCGCAATCACCTACGTCCCACTCCTGAACCGCCTCCTCCACACCGCCCCGATCCCGGCCGACTCCTGGATGTGGATTGTCGGGGTTGCGTTCGCGGCCTATGCCGTGGTCGGGTTCGAGAAATGGATCCGTTTCCGCATGGTCACCGCCGGCGAGGGCACGACGCCGTCCCAACCGTCGGGGGACATGCGTCCCAAATTGTCCGGCAATTCCTTGCCGATGAGCGACCATCAGCAGCCTTGACGGCTCCCTGAGCGTCCTGGTTCGCAGTGCCTCGATTCGCAAGCGACGCCCGTGGCTCAGCTCGGACACCCGTGCGAATTCACGCTGAAACGAGACACCGACCAAAGGCTAAGGGGCGAGCGCCGAAGCCTTCGCCCAAGGCGTCATAAGGCCGCGATTTCGCGACTTCGCCCAAAACAGCGGCCTTCAGGCCGCCGCCACACACTCACCCGGATCAGGATTCACGCGAGCGGTCGTACTCGGGGACAGGCTCTTTATAACTGGCATCGCCTGAAATTGGTTAACGCCTGGGTTTGCGACGGCGTGGAATGGGTCAGTCCTGGGACCCTGGCTCAACCGCCGTTCGCAGCACCCAATGGTTCGCACTCATTCTCGCTTCCTCACGAAGACAGTATAGGCCTTGCGATCATCGGAGAACTTGAGAACAGGAGTGTCAGGCGGAAAACGACTGTCCAAGTCGTACCGGACGTCCTTCAGGACAATACTTCCGGCCGTTCGGGGAATGGTTGGTGTAATCTCTATTCGAAATGCCTGGTACATACCGGGTTTCGCTCGCGCTTCGGGCACAACGAGAAAGGTGCCCTTGTACTCTTCTTGCTTCCCCGCTCTGATCCAAGCCCACGCAACCGTGTTGGAGGAGAAGGCTATCGTCTTCCAAGACACCTCTCCAACCGGAGCCAGGTAACTTGTTCCGACCGTGGCGATCTTCCAAGCGCCTGCAATCTCTTGTGTCGTCAATGCGCGAGCAAAGGCGATGCCAAGGAGTGTTGCTATAGCCGCTGCTGGGACGTAACGCTTCATTGTGTCTGCGAACGTTGTGTAGGCGGCCTAAGCGCCGCCCGATCTTGAGAATGCAGCGGAAATGCGGCTTCCGTCAGGATAGGCAGCGGACGGGCAGCGACACGTCGGAGAGCCATGTCGGGGTTCTATTTGCCCACTCCTGTTCGCCGGAGAACGCATGCGGAGTCCCTAGCAGTCTTGGAGGCCGAGGGGAAGGGAATCCAGCAAGCGTCGCCCGGCGTTTTCAGCCAACGAAGCGCTCCGGTGACGGAGGCGCTTGAACCTCGCCCTTCAGGCTTCGACCACCGTCACTGCCAATCCAGCGAGCGTGACGTTCCCGGCCGGCTACCTCATCCTGAACGTCCTGGAAGGTGGCCTCAAACGCCACGCGGGGGGCCTTGTCGTGGGAGGCTCAAGTCGGGGCGGGAACGTCCTTGAAGGTCGGATTCCACGGCGTACTTGCAGCCCAAGCTCAAGCTCGGCCGCCTGATGTTGACGACGACTTCTCCGGCGTCTCCGCGGATGCCACAGCCTGAGCCGCACCGACAGTGCCTGCTGGCGCGGCTCCTTCTAGGCCGTAAGGGGCTCAGAAATCGTGGGGGTCGCCGCCGGACTGGAAGCCGACGCCGATGGGGAACTCCCGGTGGGGTTCGTGGTCGTTGTTCCAGCGGGCTCGAACCTCGTCGAGGCGGAAACCGAAGAGCGCGCGCGTTCGCATCGGGACCACATGGCCATCGCAGGAAAGCACGTTCCACCGTCCGCCATGCCGTCTCCGGGTCCACGGGTGATCCGGCGGGGTCACAGCTCCCGGGTGGGTGATGCCCCAGGACAGATTATCGCTTCCGTACGGTTCGGACCCCCCGGGGACATGCAGGATGCCGATCAACGCGTCCCCGACCGCGATCATCTCACTTGGACTCCGGACTGCGCCCTCCTTGATGGGGCGGATATCCCGGGGCTCATGCACCGGCCGTTGCACCACTTCTCCGCCCAAGCCGAGTTGGGAATTCCGTGGTGCGACGCCTTCCCCATCCGGGCAGGGCGGGTCCGAGAGAATCGGACCGGAAACCCCGCTGCGATTGTAACCGTAAGCCCCGGAGCGGATCGACTGCTGCCAAGGTTTGGACTGCAGGCGTAGATAAGCGGGACAACCCCAGACTCCCGCGCCACGGTCCGAGCGCACCGGCAGTGGCGCTCCGGGAGAGATCGCGGAACGGAGCGGGTCGCGGTCCAAGTAAGGAATGAGCAGGGACTCCCAGCCGGGGCTGATGGCGGAGGCCGGAGTGATGGCGGGGTTGAAGGCGATCGCGGCCAGGGGATAGGCGTCCTGTTCCCCGACGTAGAGGGTGAGGGCGATGCCGATCTGCCGGAGATTGCTCATGCATACGGCGTTCTGGGCGGCGAGCTTCGCCCGGCCGAGTGCCGGCATGAGCAGGGAGGCGAGCACGGCCAGGACGGCGATCACCACCAGGAGTTCCGTGAGGGTGAAGGCCTGAGCTCGAGCGATCCTGGTGGCACGCGGTGGTTTCACGCCCGTGTTCTGTTGCCCCTTCGCGGGCTGGACGTTTCGAACGGAGTGTTCAGCCCTTCTGGAGGAGAAGGTGAAGGCAGTCCACCGGTTCGTCCAGAGGCGTCGGGCGTCTTGCCGGGCCGCGGCGTGTGTTGCGGAGTTGTCGCGCTAGACCATGCCGGCAACAGACACCGCCGACCCGACCAGCGGGACGTCCCTCGCGGGGTACTCCTCATCAGCTCCAACCTCCAGGACTGGCGCGCGTCCGGGCTGTACCGCGCGGCCGGCACGGGGTACTTCCGGACACCGGTCGAACTGTCGAATCTCTTGAACTACTTCCGACTCCAGACCACCGCACCCCACCCCTAGCCCGGATATTTCATACCCCTTCTGCTGCGACTTGCTGCGAGCCCGAATGGCGGTGTTGGCCTCGCTTTCCTCACCGGGCAGTATGTTTTCAAACAGCCCGGGTCGGAAGAGCTTCGGCCGCCTAGCCATTCGGGCTCTCGCGGCGTCTCGCGACGAAGGTGTATGAAATATCCGGGCTAGGCCATGGCCGCGGTCACCATGCGATTCGCCGCGCAGTCCTGGACCGCCGCATCAGCCGGTGCTGATCAGGCCGAGGACACCGACCTCGCCAGCCTCATCACGTTCGCCAACGAACTACGGCCGGCGCTGGTGGAGAAGGGGCTGATCAAGGGCGGGGCTTGAGCGGCTGCCAACTCGCCCCATTCGCCTTTCTTGGGCGACGCGGGTGTGCAACGTGTCAAGCGTGCCGGCAGCCCTCGGGCCGGCGGGTGTTGGTTTCCACGCAGGAGTGGTGGCTATGAACACGACACTTCGGCTTCTTCGGTCGCTTCGGATCGGTGCGACGCTCGAGTCTGGAGTCCAATCAACGGGGTCCCTCTGCGGACTCATACGCGCGGTCCTACCGGTCGTGATGGTCGGCGGCATGGCCCTTGCTGCACTAGCCCAGTACCAGTTCCGGACCGAGGTCAATCCGGATGGCACGGTCACCGTCTACCAGGGGCCGACGTGTCCTGCCGGAGCACTCATCATTCCCGACACTATCGGCGGCCGGATAGTCAGCAGCATCGGGGAGAGCGCGTTCAACGGCTGCACAAGCTTGACCAATGTCAACATCCCGAACAACGTCACCACCATCGGGCAGCACGCGTTCGCATACTGCACGAGCCTGAACGAGGTCACAATTGGGAGCTGCGTTACCACCATCGCGGGATGGGCGTTCGAAGCCTGCACTAGCCTGGCGGCATTCACGGTGCACCCTGCAAGCACCACCTACAGCACCTCCGACGGAGCCTTGTTCGACAAGAATCAAACTACGCTTCTGCTCTTTCCGACAGGTAAGCCCGGAAGCTACACGATTCCGAACAGCGTCCTCGGTATCGGCTACATGGCGTTCTGGGGTTGCAGGGGCCTGACCAGCGTCACGATCCCGAACAGCGTGACTGCGATCGGCGACGCCGCATTCGTTGGCTGCACCGGCCTTAACAGCATCACGATTCCCGACAGCGTCGAAGTTATCTCGCGAGGGGCCTTCTGGGGCTGCGCAGGCCTGACCCAAGTCACGATTCCAAATGCTGTCACGAATATAGGTGATGGCGCATTCAACCAATGCCACAGCCTGACCAACATCACGATCCCGAACAGCGTAACTGCGATCGGCGGCGCCGCATTCGGGAGCTGCACCGCCCTTAATAGCATCACGATCCCCGACAGCGTCACATACCTCGGAGACTCGATGTTTAGCGACTGCACCAACCTAATTAGAATCGTGATTGGAAACAGCGTCTCCGGCATCGGTAGTGATGCGTTCTACGGCTGCGGAAGCCTCACCAGCATTCTGATCCCTGACAGCGTCCTTAGCATTGGTGCCGAGGCATTCTATGGCTGCACCGGCCTGACCAACGTCATGCTCGGGAACGGCGTCGCGAAGATCGGGCCCGGTGCATTTCTAGCGTGCACAGGCCTGCCCGCGGTGATAATCCCCGGCAGCGTTTCAGAATGGGGTGGGGCGCTTGGGGAAGGTGTGCAGGACCCTACCCCAGGGGTGTTTGAGGGCTGCACGAACTTGGCGACTGCCACGATGCTCGACGGCGTCAACAGTATTGGCGTCAAGGCATTCGCGCGTTGCAGCGGGCTGACCAGTGTGACAATCCCGAATAGCGTCACCAAAATCGGGACGCGGGCATTCGAAGGCTGCAGCGGGCTGAAGGCAGCGTATTTCGAGGGAAATGCGCCTACTGATGCTTGGGCTGGTGTCTTCGACACCCCGACAACGGTGTACTACCTACCGGGAACCAAGGGCTGGACCACGACTTTTGCCCGCCGCCCCACCGCCCCCTGGGCCCGCCCGAACCCCACCATCCTGGACTTCGGCGAACGCTTCGACCCCTCCAGGAACGACTTTGGCTTCGTCATCTCCTGGGCAACCAACGTACCGGTCGTCGTGGAGGCGAGCGCCGACATCGGCGGCCGAGGCTGGACGCCGAACTCCACGAACACGCTAACCGACGGGTGGGTCCAGTTCACCGACCCGGAGTGGAAGATGCAGCCGGCACGGTTCTACCGCGTCCGGGGGCAGTGAGGTGGCGGGGACCCGGCCGGAATGGTGGGCGCTGTGTGCATCGTCGTCCTCGCGCCGAGGCACCGGCTACGAGCTGTCGGAAGGCCCAGGCAGCGGTTCCGTCCTGCCAGCCGGATCGTTCCACTCTCAGGTCGACCTCGCAGCGGCTGGTTCGCCGAGCATTGGAACTCGAACCTGCCGCCCTCTCGGCTCCGATTTACGGCACAAAAGCTCCACAACCTTTCCCAGTATTGAACCAAACCGCTTCGCGGTGGAGGCCACCTCGTAGGTCGACTCTCGGTCGGCCGGTCCGCGGCGCATGGTGGGGAGGCTATGACTCCCCTGCGTCAAAAGCTCATCGACGAACTCGAACTGCGCGGCTACGCCGCAACCACCAAGAACGTCTATGTCAACTGGGTCGCCGGCCTCTCCCGATTCCGGCGCGCCAGTCTTCCGTTCGTCCGAATGGGTCTCCAATCAAACCAGGGGAGGCCGGCCATCCTTTGTCGACGGTGGGGAGACTCGCAGCGCGCAGGCTTCATCAGTGCGCGTTTCCCAGCGGCTGTGCCTTTGGCTTAGCGTTGCGCAAACGAGCGTTTTCGCAACGACAAGGCCGCTACGCCGTTACCTGGGGTTGCGCGTTGCAGATACCGCCTGCCGTTGAAGCGTTTGATGTTGGTGTTCCAACTCTTCGATTCCGACTGGCTGGAGCGTTACGATCCGGGACGGGACACGGCGGCGGCCCAAGCCTTCCGGGCATCGCTTTGGGTCGCGGCCCTATCCCATGCCTTTGGCCGGGATCTACGAGCTGAATTTCGCGCACTCCGATTCCCTGTTGACGATGGAGACTTTGCCCGGATCGCCGCGCGGACCGCGGGACTTCCTCCCCTCGGCGCAAGCGAATCCCAGCTTGGAATTCGGCTGGTGCCCGAATTGACGATCAGCGGTCCCGCACTGCGGTTCCATCGGATCGAGTACTCGACCGATGCGGAAG
>JADLFD010000752.1 GCA_020845805.1 Verrucomicrobiales bacterium
ACTGCGCCCGCTCGAGCTCGGCGGAGAGCTCGGCATGGGCTGGATCCACCAGATACCCGAGAATGTGAAGCTCTCGACCGTCCAATCCCGCCGTGATCTCCGTGCCCACGACGAAGTCCAGCCCCGCGGCGCGCGCCTCAGCCCCGACCTCGGCGCATCCTTCCAGGGTGTCGTGATCGGTCAGCGCGATGGCCGCCAGCTCATGGCGTCGCGCGGAGGCCACCAGATCGGCGGGCTGATACGTGCCGTCCGAATGGACTGTGTGCAGATGGAGATCGGCGAACATCATCGGACCACAGCATTCAGGGGCACCAGCAGGTGGAATCGAGGCGGCTACTGCTCCGACGCCTCACGCGCCGGACGGTTGAGCTCGCCCTTGATGCGGTCGAGGATGCCATTCACGAACTTGCCGCTGTCCGCGGTGGAAAACTTCCGGGCAATGTCGATGGCCTCATTGATGGTGACCACCGGCGGGATGTCGTTGCGGTATCGGAACTCGTACACCGCCATGCGCAGGATGTTGCGATCCACCGCCGCCAACCGGTGCAGTGACCAGTTGATCATCACACGGCTCAGCTCCGCGTCGATGTCCCGCAGATGCTGCAGCGTCCCGTGGATCAGGCCTTCCGCGAACGTGCGCAAGGCGGCCTCGTCGGTGGTGGGCGCCGGTGGGGCCTCCCCCTCGGGCAACGGCGGATCCCCACGCTCCTCCCGCATGGCGTGCCATTGCTCCTCCCAGAACACATTGAGCTCAGCCCCCAGATCCTCGGTGGGGTTCACCTCGTGCTGGAAGAGAAACTGCAGGGCTTTTTCGCGCGCCACACGCCGCAACCGCATGGGCCGACCTTGCCGGACCCGGACCCCGCGCGTCAAACGTCGCCACCATCGATCTCGTCCTCGGACCCGGGATTGCCGCGGCCCGCGCCCCAGTCCATCATGAGCGCATGATTGATGTCGGCGATGCGACCCTGGCCGGAATAGACCGGACACCCACCCGGCGGGTACTGCCCCCGCAACGGCTCGACGCCCTCTCCCGCGATATCCTCGCCCTCAAGAAGAAGCTCAACGCCGTCATCCTGGCGCACAACTACCAGGTGCCGGAAATCCAGGATGTCGCCGATTACGTCGGCGATTCGCTTGGCCTCTCCCAACAGGCCGCCCGCACCGAGGCCGGTGTAATTGTCTTCTGCGGCGTCCATTTCATGGCCGAGACCGCCAAGATCCTGAACCCGGGCAAGATCGTGCTCCTGCCCGACCTCGATGCCGGGTGTTCGCTGGAGGAAAGCTGCCCCGCCGACCGTCTCGCGGCCCTGCAGGCCACCAACCCGAAGTTCTACACGATCGCCTACATCAACTGCTCCGCCGCGGTGAAGGCGCGCAGCGATGTGATCTGCACCAGCGGCAATGCCGTGCGCATCGTCCAGGCCGCCCCCGCCGACCGCGACCTGCTCTTCGTGCCCGACGAAAACCTGGGCAGCTGGGTCATGGAACAAACCGGACGCCCCATGACCCTCTGGAAGGGCAACTGCTACGTGCACGTCGAGTGGACACATGCCGTCATCACGCGCATCCGGAAAGAGCACCCCGACGCCCCGCTCGTCGCCCATCCCGAGTGCACCCGGGCGGTCCGCCTCCTGGCCGACGAGGTCTGTTCGACGGAGAAAATGGTCACCTGGTGCCGCGCCTCCTCCGCCCCGGCCATCATCGTGGCCACCGAGGCGGGCATGCTCCACCGCCTCCAGAAGGAATGCCCGGGCAAAACCTTCATCCCCGCCCCCACCGAGAACTGCCGCTGCAACGAGTGCCGCTTCATGAAGCTCAACACGCTCGAGAAGCTCCACGATTGCATGGCCAACCTCGGCCCGCGCGTGGAACTCGATCCCGGCCTCATCGAACGTGCCCGCCGGCCCATCGAGCGCATGCTCGAAATCTCGTCGCGCCCCCTCGAAAACGCCGGCTGATTCCCGGATTGTCCCGCCCCGCCCCCGCCACCATCCTCCTCCTGTGCTGCGCGTCCTCCTCGCCCTCCTGCTCGTGCTGCCGCTCGGCGCGTCCGCCGCACGGAAGCCCACCCCGAGGATCGTCAAGGTGCTCCCCCACCTGCTCGACCTCCAGGGCCGCCACACCATCAATCCCAGCCTCTTCGATCGCGATTCCTACCAGGCCGAACTCCGCGAGCACCCCGAACGCCGCGGGGGCATGCGCTTCGATGTCCACTGGAAGAACCGCCCGGGCGCCTCCGCCGCGCTCACCCTCAAACTCGAAATGCGCGGATCCGCCGCCCCCATCCAGGCTCCGGTCGTCATCACCACCCGCGCCTTCTCCCGCGGCGGGTTCTCCCAGTGGACCCGCGTGCGCCTCTCCGACGAGGACTACGCACGACTCGGCGAACTGGTCTCCTGGCGCGTGACGCTCTGGCGCGATGGCGAGCTTCTCGCGGAACAACGCTCCTTCCTCTGGTGATCGCCGGCCCTCCCGGGCCCCGCTCCCTTCCCCGCCCGCGCCGGCGCATCCACTGAGGATGCCCCACCCCTCTGAATCCACGCCGCGCGCATCCTTGAACCGCCCCCGAATCACGCCCACACTGCCCCCTCCATGGAGCTGATACGCGATATCCACGCCCGCCGACGGCGCGAGAGCCGGCCTGCGATCTCGTTCGAGTTCTTCCCGCCCAAGACGGACGAGGGCGAGCGGAATCTCTTCGAGAAGACGCTGCCCGCGCTCATGGCCATCCGGCCGGACTACAGCTCCGTGACCTACGGCGCCGGGGGCAGCACCCGCGATAAGACGCTCTCCATCGTCGAGCGCATCCAGCGGGAGCAGCGGCTGACCTGCATGGCACACCTGACCTGCGTCGGCTCCACCCGCGACATGCTCCAGAACGTGCTCGATGATGCCGCGCGCCGCGGGATCCGGAATATCCTCGCCCTGCGCGGCGACCCGCCGCCCGGCACCCACGAGTGGGTGAAGGTCGAGGGCGGCTTCGAGTACTCCTGGGAACTGGTCCGATTCATTCGCGAGGTCGGTGGCTTCGGCATCGGTGTGGCCGGCTTTCCCGAAGGCCATATCGCCTGCGTCGAAGGACGCGAAGTCGATTGGCAACGCCTGAAGTTCAAGGTCGATCAGGGGGCCGATTTCATCATCACCCAACTGTTCTTCGACAACGCGGACTTCTTCCGCTTCACCGACCATCTCAGGAACCAGCTGGGCTCCCAGGTCACGGTGATCCCCGGCATCCTGCCCGTGCTCTCCGGTTCCCAGCTGAAGAAATTCACCACTCTCTGCGGCGCGCGCATCCCCGAACCCATGCTGCGCCGTCTCAACGAAATCGGGGACGACGAAGAGGCCGCCATCGCCTACGGCATCGAATACGCCGCCGCCCAGTGCCGCGAACTCCTCGATCGCGGGGTCACCGGCCTGCATTTCTACTGCCTCAACAAGGCGCGCTCCACGGTCGAAGTGGTCTCCCGCCTCGCGCTCTGATCCCTCCCCACCGCGACCGACCCCAGGCTTCCCCTTCCCCCGCTGCTCGTGAACGTGTGCCGCTCACGGACGAGTTTCGCCTTCCTGGCCGGAGTCGTGCCCCATGCGCTGCTCCTCGCCTTGGCCGCGTGGGTGACGTCGCCGGTGACTCAGACGAGTGCCGCCGAACCCGAGTTCAAACCGCTGTTCGATGGCCGCTCGCTGCGCGGCTGGCAAACTCCCGACCCCACGTGGTGGTCGGTCGAGGACGGCGCCATCACCGGCCGCATCACCCGCGATCGCCCCTGCGGCACCAACCAGTACCTCGTCTGGAGCGGAGGCGCGCTTGCCGATTTCGAGCTGAAACTGAAATCGCGACTGCGTGGTGAGGGCGGAATCAACAATGGCTTCCAGTTCCGCAGCCTCGTGCTCCCCGACGGCGATGTGGCTGGGTACCAAGTCGACAACAACCTGCAGACAGACTGGCTGGTTCGGCTGTATGACGAGTTCGGCCGTCACACGCTCGCCTGGCGGGGACGTTCGAGCGTCTTCGAGGACCAGGGTCGGGTCACCTCCTCCCCGTTACCCGAGGCCGCCGGCCCCGCCTGGTTTGCACTCGAGGCATGGCACGAATACCACCTCGTCTGCCGCGGCCCCCACCTAAGCCTCCACGTCGACGGCCGACTCGTGGCCGAGGTCGACGATCGTGATCCTCGCCGCGCGGATCCTGTGGGCGTCCTGGCCCTCCAATTGCACTCGGGCCCGCCCACCGTGGTTCAATTCAGGGACATTCTCCTCCGCCCCCTCACCCCCACACCAGCCGTCCCCGCCCCGGCCCCTCCCTGGTACGGCGCGCGCGGACTCCCCCAACCCCTCGCCGCCTGGGACCTGGGCACCGGTGGTCATGACCCGCACCGTCCCCTCCGATACGTCGGCAGCCTGGATGACGTGGAGTTCAACGTGCGCGCCACCGGCCCCGGTCACCGGACCAGCGCGCGCGTGGCCATCCTCCGCGGCGGGTACTTCGACGCCGGACATCCCTTCCTCGCCTGGACCTCCGGCGCCACGCTCGCCCTCCGGGTGCAGGATCCCTCCGGACGCTGGAACGGCACCCTGCTCACCCAGGGAACCCCTGGTCGCGGCGACCATGTCAGCCTCTCCGCCCACGAAGGCCAGCTGCACTTGATCCTGGAAACCGCCGCCGGCCGTGCGGAACTCACCTGCCGCATCCCCCCCGAAGAAGCCACCTCCTGGCAACGGCTGGTCGTACGCCTCGACGCTTCCGGCACCAGCCTCTTTCGTCAGGGCGAACGGGTCGCTCACGACTCCCAACCGCTCGGCGCTCTGGCCACTCCCTCGGGCACGCTGCACCTCGGAGCCACGCTCGAAGGAACCAAGCCGGTCCACCGGTTTCACGGCGAACTCGAAGCCGTCGCTTTCTGGGCCACCGCCCTTCCGGATGACCAACTCGCCGAACTGAAGTAGAGACCGCACTCTCCCCGGGCGTGGAGATGGAAACAGCCGACGGGTGGCGTGTCGCTACTCCCCCCAAGTCCGATTCACCCAGCGTTCGTCCCGGTCCAAACACGCGTTGGCTTGGATCGTGGCCTTGGGATTCTCGAGCGTCACCATGTCGCCGGCATAGTTGCGCATGCGGCAACCCTGCATGGACACCGTGAGCCGATCCTGGCCGCGCACGAGCAGGAAATCCTGCGACCGATTCAGCGTCGTCAGGGCGGGGTTCCCCCCCGAAAATGCCTCCACATTGCTCAGGGCGGTGTGCCCGCGTCCTTCGATGACGATCGGATGGATGTCCTCCACGCGCGGCCCGGTGTTGGCGATGATCGAGCCCTGCGCGATCTGCCAGTTTCGATTGAACGTGCCGTCGCCCTGCTTGTGGATCCCAATGGTGACGCAATCGAGATTGAAACTGGTGAGCTGCCCGTACGTCGCCGGGCCCAACCACACCCCGCCGTACGCCCCGAAGGTGAAGACGTCCATCAGCACCGCGTTGTCGGTGTGCTGGATGGCAAAGGTGAATGTCTTCCGCGCCACCACGGAGTCGATCACCGCTTTCGCATAACCACCCCGGAAATATCTCAGGTTCGCCGGATTCACATGGCAGTGCAGGACCCGCGGGATGTCATAGCAGTAATCAATCCGGATGAACTCCCCGCTCAACGGGTATCCATAGCAGTGCTCGATCAGCACCTGCTCGCACGGATGCGCCGGCGCCGAATTGAAATCCATGGCCACGAACTCGCCGTAGAAGGTCAACGACGACAGTGTCACGCCCTGCGCCGCCACGCTGCGCGAAACCTGGATGGTGGGCGGGTACGCCACCACTTTGGCCGGATCCGAAACCGTCTGGTCGGGATACCAAAACTGCAACCCACGCACCTGCGTCGCGCCTTCCACCGTCAGAAAGGGATGCGCTGCGTCCTGGATGGCAAAGACGCTGCCCACGGGATGCGGCCGTTCCGGATGACGCGTGCCGCGCCCGGTGGGACCATGCACCCCCATCAGCGATACGTTGCGACGCAGCACGATTCCCGAGGCCACCGGGTACGGCGTGTCACTCGGCGCCACCCAGAGCGCCCCGCCGCGCTCGGCCGCCCACGCAATTCCCCGATTCAGGCTCTCGGTGTTGGCGGCGGGCGTGTTGGTCGCCGAAAGTCCAAACTCGGCCAGATCCCGTCCTGGAACCTGCGCCCGCGTACTCGAGGCCACTCCACCGCCAAGGACGAAAGCCAGGATCCATCGGGCAAACGTCGATCGAAGAAAACGCTCCGGATGCACAACACCAAGCGCATCACACCCGCCCCCGCACGGCAATCGTCGGGGGACCGCACCGTGGCTCACCACGGATCCGCACCCGTATCCATATGGGACGTGCGCTGCGCCATCCACCAGATGTCGCGATGGTTCGCACGCTTCCCATCATCGAGCTTCGCGTAGTCGGTCACCCGGGCATCCAACCCCATGCGCCCGTTGCGCGGGCCCTCCACCCACTTGTGCATCTCCGCATGGCCGTCGATGAAGGACAGCGCACCCGAGTTCCCATGAAACCCCGCCGGGTAGTCCACCCACCCCTGCTGCGAGGTCCGCGCAAAATCATCCGGCATCCGGAACCCGAAGCCGCCGTCGTTGATGCTCGCCGGATGCTCGTCGATGAAGACCCAGATCTGCGACGACTTCACCACGTCGCTGTCCGACCCGAATACCCGCCACTTGCCGCCCGGATTGAGCTCCGATCCCCCGACCAGCCCCGAATCCAGCCAGTAGCCCAGGGTCGGTTTGCCGGTGGGCCAGGTCCCCACCGCCTGGCTCATCGCCACGCTGCGGATGCGCGGCACTCGACCAATATTCGGCCGCTTCACCGTGGTCCAATCCCCGGGACATCGGTAGATCCCCACGTCCTGCGTGTAGGGACCCAGCGACGCCGACTTCGGATCCATCAGGGTGGTCCGATCCCAGTTGGAAGGATTCGAATCGGTGAAATCCACCGAGCCCTTCACCCACCCGTCGCCCCCATACGTGTTCAACGGGTACTTGCCGTTCGCATCGTCCGAGTACAACCGGAATGCCAGCATCAGCTGCTTCATGTTGCTCAGACACTTAATGCCATGCGCCCGCACCTTGGCCTTGCTCAGCGCAGGAAGCAGCATGCTCGCCAGAATCGCTATGATGGCGATGACCACCAGCAACTCGATCAGGGTGAACCCGGCGGATCGGTCCCGCCGACGAAGTCGATTCAAGGTCAGTATCATGAGTCGGGGGTCAGGAAATGGTGAGTTCGCGGCCCCAGCCAGCCGCCCCAGCCTCCCGGCTCTCGCGGACCCTCGAAAATGTCCGCCCCCCGCGCCAATAGGGGATCCAGGTTGAAGGAGCTCTGCTGTCCAGGGTCAGACACGGTTATCACCCACGCCCCGGAACGGTAAAGGACGGAGTTTGGTTTAACCCCGGCCCGAACCCGGGGCGGAATCCAGCGGCAAAGGATCTTGATCCTCGCCGAGGCACATGCGGCCGCCCACCAAACGACCTCGTGACCTCACGATGGGTCAGACGTTACCCTGTCGTGACGACCCACCATGACTTCTTCCGAAGCCTTTCCAGTCATCGGCTCGCCCTCTTCCCTGCTCATTCACCGTCTGCTGGACCGATCGTCCGCCTGGGCCCCCTCCCGGCGCATCGTCTATCGCGATTTGTTCAGCTGCACCTACCCGGAATTCCGAACGCGCGTCCACCAACTGGCTGCCGCACTCACCCGACTGGGCGTCAGGCAGGGGGACCGCATCGGCGTGCTCGATTGGGACAGCCATCGTTATCTCGAGTGCTTCTTCGCCATTCCCATGATCGGCGCGGTCCTGCACACCATCAACACCCGCCTCGCCCCGGACCAAATCCTCTACACCATCGACCACGCCGGCGACCGCTTCCTGCTCTGCCATCCCGACTTCCTCCCGGTCATCAACCCGCTGAAAGAACGCATGCCTGCCGTGGAAGGCGTGGTCCTGCTTCCCGATGAACCGCCCACGACCCCCTGCGCGTGGCCAGCGTTGGGGAATTACGAGGAACTCCTGGCCCGCGAATCCGCCCCCTTCGCGTTCCCCGAGTTCGACGAGCAGACTCCCGCCACCCTCTTCTACACCACGGGAACCACCGGAGATCCCAAGGGTGTCTTCTTCTCCCATCGCCAGATCGTCGTGCACTCCCTGGCGGCCGGTCTCGCGCTGACCTCCAACCCCGAACCCGTACCCCTGCGCGCCGACGATACCTACCTCCCCCTGACGCCGATGTTTCACGTCCACGCCTGGGGTGTCCCCTACATCGCCACCCTGCTCGGCCTCGGACAGGTCTACCCGGGACGGTTCGAAGCCTCCACCTGCCTCCGCCTGATCCGCACCCACCAAGTCACGTTCTCCCATTGCGTGCCCACCTTGCTGCAGATGCTCCTGCACCATCCCGATGCCCAAGGTTTTGATTGGTCGCGGTTCAAGGTGATCATCGGAGGCGCCGCCCTGCCCCGCGGCCTCGCCAGCCTGGCCATGAAACAGGGAATGCGCGTGATGGCCGGCTACGGCATGTCGGAAACCTGCCCCATCGTCTCCCTCGCCCAGGTCAAACCCGAGGACGCCGCCCTGTCGGTCGACGATCACCTCGATATCCTGACCCGAGCCGGCTTTCCCATCCCCCTCGCCGAGGCGGCCCTGGTGGATGCCGAAGACCGCCCGGTCGACCCGCGGTCCGGCATCGCCGGCGAACTTGTGCTGCGCGCCCCCTGGCTCACCCCCGGCTATTTCCGCGACCCCGAACGCTCACGACAACTCTGGCGCACGGGATGGCTCCACACCGGCGACATCGCCGTGATCGACCCGGCCGGCTACCTGCGCATCACCGATCGACTCAAGGACGTGATCAAAATCAGCGGCGAATGGATCTCCTCTCTCGAACTGGAAAATGCCCTCAGCCAGCACCCCGCCGTCCGCGAAGTCGCCGTCATTGGCCTGCCCGATCCGAAGTGGGATGAACGCCCCCACGCCGAAGTGGTCCTGAAGGAGGGCTTCACCCCGGCCCCCACCGCGAAAGATCTCCACCATTTCCTCCGCACCTTCGTGGATCGCGGACTCATCCACAAACGGGCCATCCTCACCGAGGTCCATTTCGTCCCCTCCATCCCCAAAACCAGCGTCGGCAAAGTCAACAAACGAGCGATGCGCCAGGACCTCGGCACCACGCATCCCAAACCGGCCTGAACGCTCGCCGGCCGACCACCGGCCGGCGGGAAGAGGTCAGGTCCTTTGGGCAGTCGCACCCCGGGTGCCGGCGCTCTTGAACTGAGACGTTTCCAGCGTCCGCTTCCCAGCGATAGGACCCCCTAGGCCGCGCTCCCACCCTCTCGAGACTTCGCCGGCTCGTCCTCCGGCAGTGGCCGGCCTTTGGTCTCAGGCAGAAACGCGACGGCCACCAGACCGAGGAGAAAGATGAGGGACATCCAAGTGGTGGCGTCCCGGAAAGCGTCGATGCGCGCGTCTGCCGTCATCGCCCCTTTTTTGAGGTTGGCTTGCAGCTGGCCCAGGGTGAACGGACCGCTCGCCGCAAGAAAACGACCCACGTTGTAGCAAAAGCTGGTGCCCGTGGACCGCAGGCGGATGGGGAACAATTCCGGTAGATAGATTGCGAAACCGGCGAACAAGGCCAACTGGCATGCCCCCATGACGGCACTCATCCAGATGTCCTCCCGCCCATTGAAAAACCGGAAGTAACCCATGGTGGCCGCCATCGCGAGCACGAAGGCCAAAGCAAAGGCCGGGCGCCGACCCCACACCTGCGTCAATCGGGTCATCGCCATCATCCCGACAAAGGCGCCGATGTTGAAAACAATCGAGTTGATGCCAATCCAGATGCCTCGCGCCCCGGCGATCTCCGCATCGGGCAATTGCTGTTCCCGCAGGGAACGTTCAATGACGGGACCCACCAGTTCCGGGGCGAAGAAACCAATGCCCCACAGTCCAATCACCCCAGAAACACACAGCAGCATCCCGAGCAACGCAGGTGTCCGCCATCGCGCCTCACCAAACAAAGCCGCGTACGAGCCGAAAGCGACCCCGGTCCGGCGACCCTCCTCCCGCGCTTTCACCCACTTCTCCGGTTCCCGCAGCCGGGCTTGGAGAAACACGCAGAGGAACGCGGGCAGAGCGCCGACCAGAAACATCAGCTTCCACGACCACTCCGGAGTGATAACCTTACTGGCCACCAACTGACCCGCACCCATGCTGATCAGTCCCGCGGTCACGTTGCCGACGGCCGAAAGCGCCTGCAGCATGCCCAACGCGCCCGTACGCGACTCATTCGGGAGCGCGTCCGCAATCAATGCCACGGCGAGTCCAAACACCCCTCCCACCCCCAACCCGGTGACGAATCGATACAAGGCGAAATCGATCCATCCGGTCGAAAGGGCCGATAGCCCGGTGAAGACTGAATAGAGCGCCACGGTCACCGTCAGGGTCCTCGCGCGCCCAATCCGGTCCCCGACCGCACCGAAGATCAACCCTCCGGTGGCCCATCCAGCCACGAAGATCGCCGTGGCATACCCGCCGTATAATCCGGCGTCCATCCCGGGCGGCAGCAGCGAAGCCATGGCCGCCTGACGCGCAAGGATGAACAACTGCTGATCCAGGCAATCGAACAGCCACGCCATGGAAGCCATGGCGAACACAAACCAGTGGTAGCGATCGAGGTGCTTCCACCACGGACCGGCCGAAGCTTGGGCTGCAGGACTCATGGGTCCCAGCTAGGTACGGGGATCACGCGCGCAAACCAAGCTCGAACAAAAAAAAAGCCCGCTCCGGAGAGCGGGCCTCGAGAATTCGGTGACATCGCCAGAGGCGATGCGCGAGGGAATCAGGCCTTGCCGCCGTCGGCGGACTTGGTCTCGGCCGAAGTGGAAGCGGGAGCAGACGCACCGCCCACCGGGAGATCGACCCACTCGAGGATGGCCTGCTCGCCGGCGTCGCCGCGGCGACGTTCCGCCAACTTCACGATGCGCGTGTAGCCGCCCGAGCGCGCCGTGTAGGCGGGTGCGATCTTCTCGAACAGGATGTTCACCACGTCCTCCCCTTCCTTCCAGCGGAGGCGCTCCTCCTTGCTGCTGAACAGGGAACGGGGATGGGAGTGCAGGCGCGCAGCGGCGAGACGGCGGCAGTGCACGTTCTCGGCCATCTGCGCCTTCTTCGCCTTGTCGTCGGAGGCGGTACCGGCCGCCGCGGCGGCGGCCACGCCCCGCTTTCCGAGGGTCACCATCCGTTCGGCCACCCGTTGGGCGGCCTTGGCCTTCGCCAGGGTGGTGGTGATCCGACGATGCTTGATCAGGCTGTTCACCAGGTTCACGAGCATCCGGTTACGGTGCTCGAACTGGCGGCCCAGTTTTGCGGTTCGCTTAAGGTGGCGCATGGACTACACGGCTGGAGGTTCCTCCTTGGGCGCTTCCAGCAAGGAGGGATCAATGTTCATACCCAGGGACAAACCGAGCGCCGCCAGCTTGTCCTTGATCTCGTTGAGCGATTTCTTGCCGAAGTTGCGGTACTTCAGCATCTCGCTCTCGGTCTTCATGGCCAGTTGGCCGACCGTCGTGATGTTCGCGTTGTTCAGACAGTTCGCTGCACGAACTGACAACTCGATCTCGTTGACCGACATCTGCAGGAGCTTCTTGAAGTGCTCACGCTCCTCGTCTTCCTTGCCGCGCTCCTCCTCAAACTGCACCGCGTTCTCATCGTAATTGTAGAACGACTCGAGATGCTTCTTGAGAATCGAGCTGGACTGCACCAAGGCGTCCTGCGGTGTCACGCGGCCATCGGTCCAAATCTCCAGAATCAGCTTGTCGTAATCCGTGCGCTGACCCACGCGCGCCGCCTCGACATTGTACCGCACCCGCAGTACCGGAGAGAAAATGGAGTCGATCGCAATCACTCCGATCGGCTGGTCCAACCGCTTGTTCTCGTCCGCGGGACAAAAACCACGGCCCACCTTCACCTCGAGTTCCAGCTCGAACTTCTTCTTCTTGTCGACGGTGAGGATCAACTGCTTCGGGTTGACGATCTCGAGCTTGTCATTGACCTCGATGTCGCCGGCGGTGACCGCGCCTTCCTTGTTCACCGTCAAACGAAGCAGCTGCGTGTCGCGCGAGAAATGACGAAACTTCACGCGCTTCAGGTTGAGCACGATCTCCGTCACATCCTCCACCACGCCGTCGATGGTGGTGAACTCGTGCATCGCCCCGTCCACCTTGAACGAGGTGATCGCCGACCCTTCCAGCGAGGACAGCAGCACCCGCCGCAAGCTGTTCCCAATGGTGTAGCCGTAACCCGTCTCAAACGGCTCCGCCGTGAACCGGGCATAAGTGTCCGTCGCGCTGGCGTCGTCCTTCACCAACCGCTTCGGCATCTCAAATCGACCTAGTCTGACTGGCATTTTTTCCTCCTGGCAAATTTAACCTGCCCAGCGGCGTCACTCCCGTTGCCGCCGCAGGCCTTATATTCGCCACGGAACGCCCACACGGACGTCCCGGTTTCAGATTGGTTAGCGGGAGTAGAATTCAACCACGGCCTGCTCGTTCGCGATGGGCTGGATGTCCTCGCGCGTGGGCATGCGCACCACCGACCCCTTCAGCGCATCCTTGGTCAGCGACAACCATTCCGGCACCGGCCGGCTCGTCGACAGCTCCATGCCGCGTGTCGCCAACTGCTTGGACACCGCGTTGCTGCGAATCTCCACCACGTCGTTCGCCTTTACGGCAAACGACGAGACGTCGACCTTGCGCCCGTTGACCTTCACATGCCCGTGCGAAATCATCTGCCGCGCCGCCGCACGCGTGTTCGCCAAACCCAGCGAATACACGATGCTGTCCAGTCGGGTCTCCAGCAGCTGCAGCATCAGCTCGCCCGTCACCCCGCGACGACGCAAGGCCGTCTCGTAGACCCGGCGGAACTGCCGCTCCTGCAAACCGTAGTAGTAACGAAGCTTCTGTTTCTCCAACAGGCCAAGGGCGTAGTCCGTCACCTTCCGGCGGGACTTCGGACCATGCTGGCCAGGGGGATAGTTGCGTTTCTCGAGGGCCTTGGAATATCCGAAAATCGGAACCCCAAGTCGCCGACTGATGCGGACGCGCGGACCGGTATAGCGTGCCATG
This sequence comes from Verrucomicrobiales bacterium, assembly GCA_020845805.1. Taxonomy (GTDB): domain Bacteria; phylum Verrucomicrobiota; class Verrucomicrobiia; order Limisphaerales; family CAIMTB01; genus CAIMTB01. Next base: position 13,151 of record JADLFD010000752.1, read on the forward strand.
AAAAAATCTCCTGACTGAGTGTTTAAACGCGTCGCTTCTTGCGCGGACGACATCCGTTGTGAGGGATGGGCGTCTCGTCACGAATCGCGCTGATCTCCAATCCAATTCCTTGCAGCGCACGAATCGCCGACTCGCGCCCCGAGCCGGGACCCTTGACGCGAACCTCGATCTCCTTCAGCCCATGTGCCATGGCCTGGCGCGCGGCGTCCTGCGCCACCTGCTGGGCAGCGAAGGCCGTGCTCTTGCGCGACCCTTTGAAACCCACCCGGCCGGCACAAGACCAGCCGATCACGTTGCCCTGCATGTCCGTGATCGAAACCTGAGTGTTGTTGAACGTCGCCAGAATGTGCGCCACGCCGACAATGACGTTCTTGGATCCCTTGGCCTTGACGATCTTCTTCGCCGCCGCCGGATCACTAAGCAGTTCGGCCGCCGTCGGCGCGGTGCCTGCCTGCGGCCCTGCCGGGGCCGCCGCATCCGCGGCCACCGCCGTGGCCGCGCCACCCGCCGCGGGAGCCGCCGCTGGTGCCGCCGAACCATCGGCCGGCGCCGCCGCCGCGCCCGCTGCCGCCTTCTTCACCTTGGCGGGCTTGCCTTCGCTTGAACCAGCGCCCTTCGCCGGTTTGCTCGCCGCCGCGTCGCCCGCGGCAGCCTGTGGATTTGTCTTCTCGTCAGCCATGGGGGGAGATTAGTGAATGCCGGTCTTGGCGTTCGGATTGCGCTGCACGCCGACCGTACGACGCGGACCCTTACGGGTGCGCGCATTGGTCTGCGTCCGCTGGCCACGCACCGGCAGCCCGCGCAAGTGCCGCACGCCGCGGTAGCACTTGATCGCCTGCAGTCGCTTGAGGTTCAGGCCGATCTCGCGGCGCAGGTCGCCTTCGATCACGTACTTCCCCTCCTGGATCGCATGCACGATCTGCGACAGCTGCTGCTCGGTCAGGTCCTTCGCCCGCAGCCCGACAGGAATGTTCGCGCGCTCGAGGACCTCGAGCGCGTTCTTCGGCCCGATGCCGTAGACGTAGCGAAGCGCGTACTCGATGCGCTTCTCACCGGGAATTTCGACACCAATAATGCGTGGCATGGAAAAGAATCAGCCTTGGCGCTGTTTGTGGCGCGGGTTAGAGCAAATGATGCGGATCACGCCTTTACGGCGGACCACCTTGCAGTTCTCACACAGTTTTTTGACCGAGGCCCGAACTTTCATGGCGACCTACTTCTGTCGATACGTGATACAGCCTTTGGACAAGTCGTACGGCGACATTTCCACCACGACTTTGTCACCGGGCAGGATGCGGATGAAATTCAGCCGCATCTTTCCCGAAATATGCGCGAGTATCCGGTGACCGTTGGGCAGTGCCACACGAAACATCGTGTTAGGCAGCACTTCAACCACCGTACCCTCGACTCTTATGGCGTCTTCCCGCGACACGTCAGAATCTCCGGCATTCCGTCGGTGATCAACACCGTGTGCTCAAAATGGGCGGAGAGCTTGCCATCGGACGTGACCACCGTCCAGCCGTCATTCAAAACTCTCACTTCCCGCCGGCCGGCGTTCACCATCGGTTCGATGGCAATCGTCATGCCGCTGCGAAGCTTCGGGGACTTCCCCGCCCGCTCCACAAAATTAGGCACCTGGGGTTCCTCGTGCACGCTACGGCCGACGCCATGGCCTACAAACTCACGCACGACCGAGAAACCTTCACCTTCTACCAGACTCTGCACCGCTCGCGAAATATCTTCAACATGTAACCCATTGCGCGCCTGAGCGATCCCCGCTTCCAAGGCCCGCTGGGTCACTTCCAGCAACCGCTGCACCGAGGGGTCTATCCCCCCGACCGCAAAGGTCGCCGCGGTGTCCCCGACGAATCCCCGGTGCACCACGCCCACATCCAGGCTCACGATATCGCCAAACATCAGGCGTCGTGTGCCCGCAATCCCGTGCACCACTTCGTCGTTCACCGAGATGCAGGTGTGCCTCGGGAAATTTCGATACCCGAGGAACGCGCTCCGGGCCCCGGCGGCTCGGATCCGCTCCGCTGCATACTGATCCAACTCCAGTGTGGTCACCCCGGGCAACACCGCCGCCCCCATCTCGTCCAGGACCTTTCCCGCAATGCGACAAGCCTCGCGAATCGCCGCGACCTCGGACGCGTTCTTGATCAGGCCCATGCCGCCTTCCCAGGCGACCTGCTTGGCCTCGCCCCCAGGGACTCACCACGCTTCAATACCGTCGTTTTCAAGGAACCCAAAACCGCCTCCTCGCTACACGCGTCCCCGCACGCGGCCCTTCTTCAGGAATCCGTCGTAGTGCCGCATGAGAAGGAACGATTCCAATTGTCGCAACGTGTCGAGCAACACTCCGACCGTGATCAAAATGCTCGTCCCGCCAAAGAAACTGGCTACTTCAAAGGGCACCCCCATCGCCCGATAGAGAATCACCGGGAAGATCGCAATGGCCGCCAGAAACACGGCACCCGCCAAGGTGATCCGGCTCATGGTCCAGTGGAGGAAATCGCTGGTCGCCTGCCCCGGGCGCACGCCGGGGATGTAACCCCCATACTTTTTCAGGTCGTCGGCAATCTGGATCTCGTTGAAGATCGTTGCCACCCAGAAGTACGAGAAGAAGATGATCATCAGGGCTTCCATCAGCAGGTAGGCTGGACGGCCATACCCGATGGTCATACCCAGAGTCTTGAGAAAGCTCAACTGGTCAAACCGACCGCCGAGGGTCATCAGCAGCTTCTCGGGAAACATCAGGATCGCCTGGGCGAAGATGATCGGCATCACACCGGCAGCGTTGACGCGCAGCGGCATGAAGGAGCTTCCGCCCGGTACCACCTTGCGACCCACCGAACGCTGGGCGTACTGGACCGGAATCTTCCGTTGCGCCTGGGTCACCGCGATCACCGCGGCCACGACGGCCACCAGCAGAAGAATCAGAGCGAGTGCGTGGAAGATGTTCTTCCCCTCACCTGAAGCGGGACGGAACATGTAATACACACCGGACGCGGTCTGCGGCAGGCGGGCCAGAATGCCCACCGTGATCACCAGGGAAACGCCGTTGCCGACGCCACGTTCGGTGATCTGTTCACCGAGCCAGACCAGCAACATCGTTCCGGCCGTCAGCATCACCACCGTCTGGATCCGGTACCACCAGATCGGCTCCATGATCACCAGCTTGGTGGGGAAATTGGGGAAGATGCTCTGGGGATGCTCCCATCCCAAGGCCATGGCGAATCCCTGCCCGAGGCAGAGGACCAGGGTCAGATACCGACTATACTGCACGATTTTGACGCGCCCACCCTCTTCGCGCGCCATCTTGCTCAGGCTCGGCACCACCGCTCCGAGGAGCTGGATGATGATCGTCGCGCTGATGTACGGCATGATCCCCAGGGCTCCCAACGCGCACCGTTCCAAGGCGCCGCCCGTGAAGAGGCTGTACATCCCCACCAGCGAATTGTCCGCACCCGACCGCTGCGTCTCCTTGAGGAAATCCGTGAGCGCACCGCCGTCGAGCCCGGGAAGTGGAATGATGGCGACCACGCGGCACACCGCAAGGAGTGCGAACGTGAAAATCAGTCGCGACTTCAGCTCCGGGACACGGAAGCAGTTCGCGAGGGTGGCGAGGATCTTGGACAACATGCCCTGCTCCGGAAATTCAGGCCTTCACGGAAGGCGCCCCGCGTTGGATGACCTGGCATTGGCCGCCGGCGGCCTCAATTTTTGCCTTGGCCGTCGCGCTGAAGGCATGGGCATGCACCGTCAGGGCATGCGTGAGATCGCCAGTTCCAAGGATCTTCACCAACTGGCGCGGGCCACGGGCCACCCCGGAATCCCACAACCCCTTGATGTCCACCACGGAACCTGCGGCAAACGACTCGAGCGAACCCACGTTGATGCCGAGATACGAAATGCGATGGCGCGCGTTGTTGAACCCGCGCTTGGGAACACGGCGGATGAGCGGCATCTGGCCGCCTTCGAACCCGACGCGCAGGGTGCCACCGGCACGCGCCGTCTGGCCCTTGCCACCGCGGCCGGAAGTCTTGCCCAAGCCGCTGGATTCACCATGGCCGAGACGCTTGGAACGGGTCCGGGCTCCCGGACGATTCTGGAGAGTATGAAGACGCATGACTCGATTCAGTTCGCGGCCGGCGCAGGGGCGACCACAGGTTGTCGCGGAGTGACGGTGATGCCGCGGGCACGGAGGATCTCCTCACGGGTGCGCAGTTGGAGCAATGCCTCCAACGTCGCCTTGGCCACGTTGGCAGCATTCTTCGATCCGAGGGACTTGGTCAGGATATCGCGGATGCCCACCGCATCGAGCACCGCGCGGACGGTTTTGCCCGCGATGACACCCGTTCCGGCGCTGGCGGGGCGCAGCAACACCTTGGCACCGCCGAAGTGAGAATAGACGTCGTGCGGAATGGTAGCGGCCGAGAGGGCCACGTTGACCAAGCTCTGCTTGGCCACGGCTCCGCCCTTCTTGATCGCTTCCGCGACTTCACCGGCCTTGCCGAGCCCCAGGCCGACCCGGCCCTTGCGGTCCCCGACCACCACCAGCGCACTGAAGCTGAAGCGGCGACCGCCCTTCACGACCTTGGCCGACCGATTGATATAAATGACCTTCTCGGAGAACTCGCTCTCACGCTCCTCCTGACCCTCGCCTGGGCGGGGGCGCCGACCGCGGAATCCACCCCCGCGATTGCCACGACCGTCCCCGGAACGTCCCTCGCCGCCACGTGGCGCTGGTGCTGCTGCCTTCTCGGTTTCTGCCATAACGGATCAGTGTGTGAGTCTCAGAATTGCAAACCGGCCTCGCGCGCCGCGTCGGCGAGCGCCTTGACCTTGCCGTGGTACTTCGCCGCGCCGCGGTCGAACACCACCTTCTTGACCCCCTTCGCCAGCGCAGCCTGCGCAGCGAGGGTTCCCAGCTTCTTGGCGGAGTCGACGTTGGCCTTCAACACCGGCTTCTCCGGTGGCTTGGTCCGCGTCGAGGCTGCCGCGAGGGTCAACCCTTGGGCGTCGTCGATGAACTGTACGTAAATATGCTGGCCGGTGAAGGTCACCGACATCCGCGGACGATCCGCGTTGCCAACCACCTTCTTCCGCACCCGGAGGTGTCGGAGGTGAGCCAGTCGCTGTTTCTTCTGAATGTTCATGCTGCGAACCTATCAGGACTGAAATTGACTTCTTGAACGTTGCTCCTGCCGGAAGTGCGCCGTCCGTTATTGGACCGTCTTGCCTTCCTTGCGGCGAACCTGCTCGCCCACGTATCGCACACCCTTACCCTTGTAAGGTTCCGGCGGGTAGAACGACCGCAACTCCGCGGCCACCCGTCCCACCACCTGGCGATCTGGTCCCTCGATCTTGATCTTGGTGTTCTCCTCGACCGTCACCTTGATCTGATCCGGGATGGGATAGTGAATCTGGTGCGAATACCCCAGGTTCATGGTGATCTGCTTGCCCTGCACGGCGGCCTTGAAGCCGACCCCTTGGATCTCCAATTGCTTGGTAAACCCTTCGGAAACGCCGGCCACCATGTTGCTCACCAGTGCGCGGGACAATCCATGGAAGGCCTTGGCCTTCGCCGAATCATCCGGGCGTGAAAGAACCACGTTCCCCCCCTCCACCTTGGCGACCGTTCCGCCCGGCAGCGAAAACTCAAGACGACCCTTGGGTCCCTCGACCTTCACCACCCCCTGGTTCACATCCACCTTCACCTTGGCGGGGATGGCCACCGGCTGTTTTCCGATACGCGACATAAAATCGGTTCCTCGTTTCGAATCTGGACCGCATCTCCTACCACACCGAGCAGAGCAACTCTCCGCCCAGGTTCTTCCGTCGCGCCTCGCGATCGGTCACCACGCCCAGGGAAGTCGAGATCACCACGACCCCGAGTCCGCCGCGCACCTTGGGGATGGCATCGGCCTTGGCGTACACACGCCGGCCGGGTGAGCTGAGACGGCGCAAGCCCTCGATGACGCTCTTCTTCCCCGCGTACTTCAGCTTCACGCGGATCTGCTTCTTGACGGTCGCGCCTTCCAGGGCGACTTCCGTCAGGTACCCCTCCCGCTTGAGCACCTCGGCGATGCTCATCTTCAGGCGGGAGTGAGGGATCAGGACGTCGGTGTGCTGCGCGCGCGCGGCGTTCCGCAGGCGGCACAGAAGATCGGAAATTGGATCGCTCAACATAACTACCAGCTTGCCTTGGTGACTCCGGGAATCAGTCCGTTCAACGCCATCTCGCGGAAGGTGAGGCGCGACACGCCGAACTTGCGGATATAACTCCGCCGACGTCCGCTCAGCTTGCAGCGGTTGGTCAGCCGAACCGGACTTGCGTCCTTCGGCAGTTTGGCCAGGCCTTCGTAGTCGCCCTTGGCCTTCAACTCGGCGCGGCGTGCGGCAAACTTCACCACCGTTTCGCGCTTGCGCTTGTCGCGCTCTTTCCAGGCTTTCTTCGCCATACAATCTGGGTTGCGGATTCTCTCGGTCGGAGGGTCGTCGGTGATCAGTCTCGTGGCCTCGCGTCAGCGCTCGGCGAAAGGCATTCCCATCATCTTGAGCAGCTCCCGCGCGTCGTCATCCGACTCGGAGGAGGTCACGATCGTGATGTCCAT
>JADLFD010000753.1 GCA_020845805.1 Verrucomicrobiales bacterium
GCCTCGCGCGGGTCGGGGTCGTTCCGGGCCTTGGCCAAAAAGCTGGTTTCGATCAGGGCGTAGACCTCGTCCTTGGGCCCGGTAAGAAACCACCATCGCTCCGCGTCGGCCTTGACCTTGCGGGCAAAATCCACCAGCGCCGCCGGGGAATCCGACCGCGGATCAAGACTGATGGAAACGAGCCGAACCCCGTCCTGATCGCGCAAGGCTTCCTGCACCTCGGCCATGCGTTGCGAGATCTGGAAGCAGGAATAGCTGCACCCGGTGAAAACGAAGTTCACCACCAGCACCTGTCCCCTGAGCTCGGTGTCGCGCACTTCGCGGCCTGAACGTTCCAGCAGTTTGAATGGGGCCAAAGCCCGCGGCTGGTCGAGCGACTCGTTGCGGCGTTGCTGTCGCACCTGCCATAGCGTCGCCCCCACGACGAGCAGCACGGTGAGCAACCCGAGCCCGGCCAGGATCCAGGTGAACAACCGCACATCCGCGGGTGTCTCCTCGGCCGGTGCCGCGTCCGCCCGGGGATCCCGGGAACCGGAGGTCGGTCCAGTCATGGCCGCTGGGCGCGTGCGCGGAGGACTTCGGCCTCGAAGCCGGCTTCCTTGATGGCGGCAATCACCGCCGCCACGTCGACGCGATTCGTGTCGTGCGCCACGATCGCGAGTTTCTTCGGGTAGGAGACTTCCACCCGCACCACGCCGTCCAACTGTTTGAGCTCACCGGAAATGCCCTTGGCACACCCCTCGCAATGCATGCCGCGGAGGGTGAAACGATTGGTGACGTTGGCAACCGCCTGCCGTTCCTTCGCCGGCGCGGGGCGCGCCGGGGGGGCGCCCCGCGAGGAGACCAAGCCCGCGGCCACGCAGGCCGCCAAGAAAACCCACGTCTTCATATCTCGAGAGAATATCCGGGATCCAACCCCGGAGACGATTTGAAAAGCGGCCGGTTCACGACGCCCTGGGTGTCCCCGGTTACTCCGCCAGGATCGCATCCCAGCGATAGCCGAGGATCCAGTCCGCCAGCCGCTTCATGTCCTCCGGAGACACCTTGCCTTCAAACGGCAGCATGGGAATCGCACCCCATTTGCCGCTTCCCCCGGTGCGCATCTGCGACATGAGCTTCCCGGCGGCCTCGGCGTCGTCCCGATACCGGGCGGCCACGTCGCGGTAAGCGGGACCAACGAGTTTCATCTCCGGATTGTGACACGTGATGCAGGTGTGCTTGGTGGCGAGCGCCACCAAATCGCGGCGATCGGCCTGCAGCACGCGCGCCGCGACCAACTGCCAGCCGTCGCCCACGCGAACCGGGAATCCGAACACGTCCACGGCGCCGACGGGCGCCGCACGGCCGGCCGCCGACTTGCTGACTCGAAGCACGGCCTCCGCCCCGTCGGCGGCTTTCACCCGTGCCAGACCGTCGTCCCCCAGTTTGGCCTCCACGAACGTGACATTGGTGAGTTGGACATACCGGCCGGCCAGCGACGACGCGTCCTTCATCCACGCCGCATCCCTTCCTTCCGAGGCGCCGAAGGGTTTGTTGGTGGCCAGGACGCTCACCGACCCGGCCTTCAACGCGAGCCCCGCGCCGACCGGCCCCGCCGACGGCGAACCGCTCAGCGTCACTTCGTGGCGCGGCGCCAACTCCGTAGCCGCCGCGCCCTCGGCCCAGACTTTCAGTGCCGTCTCGCCCGGATTCAGCACCAGCACCAGGACCTTGCCATCCGGCAGCACGTGGCGGGCACCCACCACTCCCTTGACCGAGATCTCGCCGCCGGCAGGACGCTCCTTCCCGCCGGACGCCTCGAGTCTGGCAACCAACTCGGGAATGGGAGTCTGCGCCAGCGCTCGGACGGGCACCCACCCGATCGCTCCCAGGACCACCATGCCCGTCACCGCCACCGTCCCAACACGTCGCATCCAATTCATCCGCTCAGGATCAGACCGTGTGGCCCGGTCCGGCCATGCGACAAATTGCCGCAGGCCTGGGTCCGTGGCCCATCCTCGCGACGAACCGAGGGCAGCCCCGGTGACGGCAGCCCTGGATTCCCAGACTCAACCTGCCAAAACGGGTCTTTCCGTTCACCGGGATGGGGGATACTTGGCCAGCTTGCGTTGCAGGGATCGCCGGTCAATGCCCAGGCGGCGAGCCGCCTGCGACACGTTGCCGCCGCAATCCGCGAGCACGCGCTGGATGTGCTCCCACTCGACTCGATCCAACGAGGGGGCTTCGTTCTCGCCCGCCCGATCCACACGCCGATCCGCCGTCCCGCGCTCGCCACGCAGGGCCGCCAGCAAGCGATCCGGGTCCACCGGCTTGGTGAGATAATCCTGGGCGCCGCTTCGCACCGCTTGCAGGGCCGTGGCGATGCTGCCGTATCCCGTGAGCACCACTACGGGCATCGGCGCTGCTCGCTCCTTAAGAAACCGAACCACCTCCAAGCCGGACCCGCAGGCCAACCGGAGATCGACCACCGCGCCGTCGAAACCCTCCGCCACCCAGGCCGCTTGTACCTCCTCCAAACTTGCGGCGGTCACCACCTGGCACCCGCGGTCCTGCAACGCGCGCGAGAGCCGTTCGCGAAATACCGCATCGTCGTCCACCACCAGGAATCGCTCCGGAGCACTCATGCCATCCTCCCGGACCCGGAGGAATGCACCGGCAACGAGAGGCAGGCACAAGTCCCTCCGCCCGGTGGCGTCTCCAGCGTGAACTCCCCGGCCATGCGCCGCGCGAGCAACCGGACGAGAAACAACCCCAGCCCCATCCCGCGGTCCGGTGGTTTGGTGGTGAAGAAGGGTTCCCCGGCGCGCTGACGCACCGCCTCCGGAATCCCCGCGCCGCGGTCGGTCACCCGCAATCGCGCGTGCCCGCTGACGACCTCGGCCTCCACCGAGACCCAGGTTCCCGGCGGCGCGGCCTCGACGGCGTTGCTGACGAGATTGGCCATGGCCTGTCCGAGTGCGGCCGGCGGCGCCATCACCAGGGCGGTCGCTGGCGGTTCCGGGAATTGCACGGGCCGCCCCCGAAACCGCAACGCCAGATCACGAAGGATCGTCGCCAGCGGGATTGGTTGAGGAACATCGTCGGCGTGTTCCTGCAGGCGGTCGAGGATGCTCCGGCACCGGATCGCCTCGCCGTGGATGAGGCGCGCGTCCTCGATCAGAGCCGGGTCCGCCCCTTCCCTCCGCGCGGTCCGTTCCAACTCGCCGGCCGCCAGGGCAATGCTTCCGAGCGGGGTGCCGAGTTCATGCGCGGCGCCCGCGGCGAGCGTCGCCAAGCCGGCAAACCGTTCGTGCTGCAGCGCCAACTCGCGAGCCGCCGTCAGCTCGACGTCACGCCGGCGCAGGACGGCCTGCAAGCGTCCGGCGAAAATAACCACCAACGCCACGGTCAGAGCGAAGGAGATCCACATGCCCCGCAGGTGCACTGTCATCGGCAGGTTCGGACCCACACCGCACACCGGGTCGCCTGGACGCGGCAAGAGGTCGTGACCAAAGAAGAGCACGCCGTAGCCGGCACAGCAGGAGGCCGCGACCAGCGACGCCCACCGCGGAGCCAAAGCCACCGCCGCCAGCGCCCCATGCACCAGGTAAAGTGTGGCAAAGGGGTTGTGCGATCCCCCGGTGAGCTGAAGCATCACCGTCAGAAGCCCCACGTCCGTGAGCAGGATCGCCGCCAGGATGGGATCCTCCTCGCACGCGCCACGCGGGACGGAATGCAACGCCAGGTTCGACGCGGCGATAAGGGCGATCACCCCGAACACCTCGGCCAACGGGAGCGGGATCCCCAGCCCATACCGCACCGCCAACACCGTCGCCGTCTGACCGACCACCGCCGTCCAACGCAACGCCCGCAGCCACGGAAGCGTCAGTTCCTTCCGCGGTTCAACTTCCCGAACCAAGGTTCCCATACCGACTCCTTTCCACTACGGCTCGCGCCCCTGCGCGGGCCTGGGATCATGTGACCTGCCTCCCCACCACGCTGCTGGCCAGCCCACTTGGGCAGGGGCCGTGCGCAGGCGTCCTGGGGGAGCGACCGAAATGCCGGGCGCGTCGCGACTCGGCGACGGACCCGGGGTCGTTGCTCAGCTCCGCGATCCGGAGTTCAGGTCCCGCCGGGGAGGCGGCACAGGGGGGGAATCGACTCGGGAAGAGGCCCGGGATACCGGTGGATAAGACCCCGGTCCGGCGAGGTCAGGGGCGGGCGGCACCGCGTCCTCGAGGTCAGCCAGCACACTCTCGAGGCGAGGCGTCACCAGCGTGCCTCCTCCGCCCTGGGGCTCGCGTGCGCTCGTGCGTTCACGCTCCAGCGCACGACCTCGGGACACCGCACGACAGAGCGCGCAGGGATGCTCGCCGTCCAACGTGCGCGACACGGCCTCGGCCAGGGAAGCGTCGCGGGAATAGGTGACCAGCATGCCCGTCCAGGCTACGCCCTGCAGCACGGCCCAATGCA
>JADLFD010000754.1 GCA_020845805.1 Verrucomicrobiales bacterium
GCAATCCGGCAGAGCCAGGTGAGCGGCTGACTCCGGCCCTCGAAGGTGGCGATGGAGCGGATCGCGGCCAGGAACGCATCCTGACACACCTCCTCCACATCCTCCGGGGCGGCGTCAGGGATCACCTGGAACACGAACCGGCCCATGGGCGCGTAGTATGCCTCGAAGAAACGCTCCCACGCCTGCGCGTCGCCTTTGCGGCAACGGCTCAACATCTCCTGTTCTTCGAGGGGCGACATGCGCGGGTGGGTGGAACGCTAGCGATCCCTTGCCGCCACGCAACGACGGTCTCCGATTCAAACCCAACGACTCACCCGGCCGTCCAAAGCGAAAACCTGGCCGGAGACATGCCGGAGCGCCGCAAGTCCGGCCAGGAAGCGCGCCGGTTCGCGCAGTTCATTCAGCCGCCCCAACACGCTGCGGGACTCTTGGGCCGACACCTGCTCCGGACCCAGCCCGGCGATCATGCCGGTGGGGAGCATGCCGGGCAGCACCGCGTTCACGCAGACGCCGGAAGGTCCCACCTCCCTCGCCAGCGAGAGTGTCAACCCCACCAAACCAGCTTTGGCAGCGGCATAATTGGCCTGCCCCCGCACGCCCTCCCTCGCCGCCAGGGACGACACGTTCAGGATGTGGCCGCCCCCCGCCGACACCATGGGCGGCAAGGCCTCCCGGCAGCAGCGAAAGGCCCCTTTCAAATGCACATCCAACACCCGGTCCCATTGGGCGTCGGTCATCGTCGCCACACTGGCGTCCGCCAGGCATCCCGCGTTGTTCATCAACGCATCCAAACGACCCCAACGCTCCAGCACCGCACCCACCGTCGCGCGGACCACCTCCGAATCCGTGACATCGGCCGTCCCCACCCACAACCGGGCCCCGGGTGTTCCCCGAGGCACGGAACGATGCCCCGTCGCGGCCACGCACCAACCCGCCTCCAGAAACGCCTCCACCAGGGCCGAACCCAGCCCCCCCGCCGCCCCCGTGATCCAAACCACACGCCGCCCTTCCGCGTCCAGGGAAGGCGTCATGAGACCTCTCCCCTTCCATCTGCGCCCCCCTCGCTCATCGGACCGTGCACCCAGGTCCCCCCGATCATCGCCATCGTGACTGGACCCGACCGGCGCACCACGAAATCGGCGGCCTCTGCCACCCCGCCTGTGTAAGGCACTCCGATCAGGTCCGCCCAAACCCCCGGCTCCAGGCAGCCGGCGCGCCCTGCGAACCCCAGTGCCTGCGCACTCTCGCAGGTCACCATGCGGAGCAACCGGTCGGCACCCAATCCGGGAAACGCCTCCGCCGCGGCCCGGAGTTCGGCGAACAGATCGAGCCGTGGCATCGTCCGCCCGGTCTTGCGAACCGACAACAGACTATCCGTGCCCAACACCACGCGCACCCCTGCCTGCAGCAACCGCGTGAGGGGAAACGGCGCATGACCGAAGTAAGCGTGGCTGCGCGGACAATGCGCCACCGAGGCTCCCGAACGAGCCAGGAGTTCCAGGTCCTCGTCCTCCACATGGTTCACGTGCGCCAGGATCATCCGGCTCGAGAGAATACCGGTCTGAGCCACCGCGGCGACCGGTGTCCGAACGCCGCAATCCGACATGTCGCGTTGCGCGCGCAACCAGGCGTGCATGGGTCCGCTGGCGTGGCGGAACATCTCGTATTCCTCGATCGATTCGGCGAGGTGCAGGGTGGCGAGGGTGCCCCGCTCACGCATCACCGCCGCGCAGGCGGCCAGCAAATCGGGCTTCGTCGAATAGGGCGCGTGCGGCGCCAGGGCCAGCATGGAACGCGGCGGTGGCGTCAGATGGTCGAGGCGCGCCATAGCCTCCCCCAGGATCGCCGCGGAACTGCGTTCCGACCGCACCCCAGTCATTTCGAGGGCTGAAATCACGCGCAAGGGGGTGCCGGTCCAGACGTCCGGCAGAAGCTCGGGCACGCTTTCACAATCCAGCACGCTGGTGCATCCCGACTCGACCAACTGACGCGCCCCGGCGACCCAGGAGGCGGCGTAATCGGTGAAGCTCCACTGCGCCTTCAAGGCCAGCACGCCCTGAATCCACTCCGTGAAGCTCCGCGGAGGCGGTATCATCCCGGCGAACCCGGTGTAATCCAGATGGCAATGCGCGTTGAGAAAGCCCGGCAACAGGACCACCTCGCCCAGGTCGATCTGCCGGGCGTCCGAGGCTTCGGCACTCAGCTCCGACCAGGGCCCTATCGCCGCCAGTTGGCCTCCGGAAACAAGAACCGCGCCGTCCTCGAGGGGCGGCGCGGTGATCGGGAGGACAAGGCGTGCTCGAACCAGCGTGCGCATCCGGTCACTCACTCACTCACGACATCCTGTCGCTTCCGCTTCAGTTTGGCGGCGTCGGTATGCTTGGAAGCCTTGGCCTTGCTCTGGGCCTTGCGGATCTGCTGTTCCACCTTCTTGGTGACCACGTCGATCGCCGCGTAGAGATCCGCCTCGGAGTCCTCGGCGTACAAGTCCTTGCCCCGGACGCCCAGCCGGA
>JADLFD010000755.1 GCA_020845805.1 Verrucomicrobiales bacterium
CAAGCCCAAGCCCAACTTGCGCGATCCCGCGGCCGGCCGCGCCTTTACCCTGATCGAGCTCCTCGTGGTGATCACCCTGATCGCGCTTCTGGCCAGCTTGCTACTGCCCGCCCTGGCGCGCGCCAAGGTGAAGGGACAGGCCATTCGGTGCGTGAGTAACCAGAGGCAGCAGTATCTTGGTTTTCACCTGTACGCGGACGACCACCTTGAGTCCTTCCCTTTGCATGGGGACTGGGGAACGGTCGGCGGCTACATTCGCACGAACCGGAAGTCAGGGGCCCTGCACGATCGGATGGGAGAAACCAATCGCCCCCTGAACGCCTACGTGGGCGCGGTGGCGGTCTTTCGCTGCCCGTCGGATCGGGGCGACAGCTACTGGGCAGCCGAATCCAAGCCCAGCTGTTACGACAACTGGGGCAACAGCTATCTGGTGATGTGGGCCCGGGACTGGTTTGGCGTGAAGCACGTCACCGGCGATCGTTTCGCGGCACGTGGTTCCCTCGAGGCCCGCTCCATGAAGCTGAACGAGATCGCCCTGAAACCCACCACCAAGATCCTCCAAGGGGACTGGCCGTGGCACGGGTCGCGCGACGCCGGGGACGGGCGCGTTCACCCGAAGGATCGGGAACGCAGCATGTGGCACAACAACCGCGGGAAACGCGGCTGGAACATGATGTACGGGGACGGCCACGTGCAGCAGTTCACCTTTCCGCCCGGGTACGATCCGGACTGGGCGGACCGCGCCGTCGACATCAACTACCTCTGGTGGTGAGCCGGCCCTCCGGACTCAGAGGAACTTCAACGCGGTGGTCCCCTCCTGCGCATCCCAGCCGCGCGGCGGCTTGCTGGTGATGCTGGCGACATCCTTGATGGACACCTGGTTCCCCCGGGCTTTGGCGGGTTTGAGCGCCAGCTCCGAGGGTTTGGCGGTCTGCTGGGTCACGCGCTGGTACGGTGCCGGCTTGTAGCGGATGTAGACCTGCTCGGGGGTATCGGGTTCGAACAGCAGGATCTTGGACTTCGGTTCCGGACAAAGCTGGTACTCCTTGTTCAGGATCGTGCCTCCGAAGGTGATCCGTTTCATCCAGGTCGCCTCCTTGGTGCTGTACGCCACCGTGAACACGCGATCCCGATCGGGGGCGCCGGCGAAGATGAGATCCTGCCCGACGAACAGCTTCTCCGACAGTTCGATCACCTTGTACCGGCCGTCCTTGAAGACCAGCAGCATCTTGTCGAACTGCGAGCACATGATCGTGAACTCGTCGCCGCCGGCCTTGGAGCCCACGTACCCGCTCTCGCGGTCGTAGGTGAACTTGAAGGATTTGAACGCCACATCCTTCGCCTCCACTTCGTCGAAGCGTCCCGCCCGTGTCAGACGCGGGAAGTTCACGCCGTGCTTTTCGAGCAAGCCCTTCAGCCGCGCGATGGTGTAGCCCTTGACGTTCTTCAGGTGCTTCAGGGTCTGGGCCAGCTCGGCCCCGATCTTCTCCATGTCATCCCGATGCTGCTGCAGATCAAACAGCGAGATGCGCCGGATGGGAACCCGCAGGAGCATCTCGACATCCTCGTCGGTCAGGTCCCTCAGCATCTGCTTCCGCAGGGGCTTGAAGCCCTCGTAAACCTCGCGCACCACCGCCTCCGCGGTCTTGGCGGATTCGAGCCGCTGGTAAATTCGCTTCTCGATGAACAACTGCACCAGCGTCTTGTGGTGCAGTTCGAGTTCGAGATGTCCCTTCTTCAGCTCCAACTCGCGACGCAGCAGGACTACGAGTTGCTCCGTGTTGGCCTGCAGCACCTCGGACACGGTCATCTCCACCGGACGCTGGTCGCGGATGACCACGATGCGGCTGGTGATCGACTGCTCGCATTGCGTGAAGGCGAACAACGCATCGACGAGTTGCCGTGCGTTCACACCCTTGGGCACTTCCACTGCGATCTCCACCTTCTCCGAGGTGAAATCGTTGATGGCGCGAACCTTGAGTCGCCCCTTCTTCGCCGCGTCCTCGATGGAGCCGATCAAGGACTCCGTGGTGGTGCCGGGGGGAATCTCGGTGATGAGCACCGTGTCGTCGTCCTTGATCCGAACCTTGGCTCGAACGCGGACCGAGCCCTTGCCGTCCGCATACTCTTTGGCATCCATGTGCCCGCCGCCGGGGAAGTCGGGCAGCACCTTGAACGGCCGGTTCTCGAGGATCGCGATCTGAGCCTCGAGCAGCTCGCAGAAGTTGTGCGGCAGGATGCGCGCGGAAAGTCCGACGGCAATACCCTCCGTGCCCAGCATGAGCAGCAGGGGCAGTTTGCAGGGGAGCACCACTGGCTCCTTGTTGCGCCCGTCGTAGGTGGGGACGAACTCGGTGAGTTCGTCGTTGAACAACTCCGTGCGCGCGAGATCGCTCAGCCGTGCTTCGATGTACCGCGCCGCCGCCGCCGGATCCCCGGTCAGGATGTTGCCAAAGTTCCCCTGCCCTTCGATGAGGTACCGCTTGTTGGCCAGCACCACGATGGCATCGCCGATGGAGGCGTCGCCATGCGGATGGTAGGGCATGGTCTGACCGACGACGTTCGCCACCTTGTGCAGCTTGCCGTCGTCCATGCGGTGCATCGCCCAGAGAATGCGGCGCTGCACCGGCTTCAGCCCGTCCGCCAGGTTCGGGATCGCGCGGTCGCGGATCACGTAACTCGCGTACTCGAGGAAGCTGCGGTCCATGCGCCGATGCAGCGGGTGCACCGGCTTGTGGGCGGTTCCGTGAGGATGCTGGGCGGGGGACGGCGACGCGTCGCCCGGGGCCGGATCGGCGGGAGAACTCATGGGGCCGGAGAAGGATCTATTCCCACTCGATCGTGCCGGGCGGTTTGCTGGTGATGTCGTAGACACACCGGTTCACGCCCTTCACTTCGTTGACCACACGGCTGGCGATCTTCTCCAGCAGTTCGTACGGCAGCTTCACCCAGTCGGCCGTCATGCCGTCCTGCGACTCCACCGCCCGCACGCAGATGGTCTCGTCGTACGTCCGCTCGTCGCCCATCACGCCGACGCTCTTCACCGGGAGCAGGACCGCGAAGGTTTGCCAGGTCTTGTAGTAGAGATCCGCCGCCTTCATCTCCTCCACCACGATGGCATCCGCGCGACGCAGGATCTCGAGCTTGTGCCCGCTGATCGGGCCCAGGCAGCGCACCGCCAACCCCGGACCCGGAAACGGCTGCCGATGCACGATCTCGCGTGGCAGACCGAGTTCCTGGCCGAGCATGCGCACCTCATCCTTGAAGAGACAGCGCAACGGTTCCACCAGCTTGAACTTCATGCGCTTCGGCAGCCCGCCTACGTTGTGGTGGCTCTTGATCAGCGCGGCGGGATTGCCCGCGATGGGAACCGACTCGATCACGTCGGGATAGAGGGTCCCCTGGGCGAGAAACTTCGCCTTGCCCACCTTCCGTGTCGCGGCGTCGAACACTTCGATGAAGGTCCTCCCGATGATCTTTCGCTTTCGTTCCGGATCCGACACACCCTTGAGCCGGCGCAGGAAAAGATCGGTGGCGTCCTCGTAGCGCAGGCGGATCTTGAAGTGGCGTCCGAACACTTCGCGCACCACGTCCGCCTCTCGCGCGCGGAGGAGGCCGTTGTTGACGAAGATGCAGGTCAGCTGATCGCCAATGGCGCGGTGCAGCAGCGCCGCTGCCACGCTGGAGTCGACCCCGCCGCTCAGCCCCAGAATGACCCGCTCCCCGCCCACCTGGGCCCGCACGTCGTCGACCGCCCGATCGACGAAGCTGCGCATGGTCCACTCCTTGCCGCACCCGCAGATGCCATGCACGAAATTGGCGAGGATCTCGCGTCCCCGGGGCGTATGCGCGACTTCCGGATGGAACTGAAGCCCAAGCATCGGCTTGGTGCGATGCACGATCACCGCATAGTCCGAGTTCTCGGTGGTCGCGGCGGCCACGAAATCCTTCGGCAGGCGCGTCAGCTTGTCGCCATGCGAATTCCACACCTGCAACTCGCGCGGCAGCCCGGCGAACAATGGGCTTTGGGCGTCCAACACCCGCAGCGTGCCGCGCCCGAACTCGCGCTTCTGCCCCTTCTCCACCTTGCCGCCCAGGAAGTGCGCCAGCAACTGCACGCCGTAGCAAATGCCCAGGACCGGAATGCCCAGTCCGAAGACCCCACGGTCAGGCAAGGGTGCGCCCTTCGAATAGACGCTGGCCGGTCCTCCCGAGAGAATCAGGCCGCTCGGTCGGAGGGCGGCGATCTCCGCCGCAGGGGTGTCGAACGGCAGGATCGTCGAGTAGACGTTGCACTCGCGAACGCGCCGCGCGATCACCTGGGTGTACTGGGATCCGAAATCGAGGATGACGATCTGCTCAGGCATGGCGTCGAAAAGCATTTGTTGCTCAGCACTGGATCGGGTTCCAGCTAAATCCCACCCGGCGCATCGCGTCTTTCCCGGGCCTCAGGGGGCCACGGCAGGAAACCATTGGTAGAGCATGAAGTAGATCAGCACGCCCGTGACCGAGACGTACATCCAGAGCGGCCAGGTCCAGCGCGCGATGCGTCGATGCGCGTCAAAGCGCTCACGGAGCGCGCGGGTCAGGGTCACCAGCGCCAGGGGCACGATCGCCATCGCCAGCAGGATGTGGCTTACCAGCATGGCGTAGTAGACGCCCTGGATCACCCCCTCCGCACCGATCCG
>JADLFD010000756.1 GCA_020845805.1 Verrucomicrobiales bacterium
CCCCCGGTCAGGGGTACCGAGGAAATGGTGCCCACCGCTTCGATCCCCGGCAGCGCCGCGAGGCGCTCTCGCAACCTGCGGTAGAACCGGCAGAGCTCGCCATTCGTCTCAAAATCACGCGTCCGCAGGGTCATCGTCACCACCGGATCCACCTGGTAGCCGAGATCCTGACCCAGGAGGCGGCGGAAGCTTTCGAGCAGGGCGCCCGCCGCGAGGGTGAGCACGAGGACCGCGGCGACCTGTCCCACCAGCAGCGCGTTCTGCCACCGTTGAATCTGAGGGCCACCCGAGCTTCGCGCTCCCGTCCGCAACGCTTCCGCGGCGTCGGTGCGTGACTGGTGCCACGCCGGCAACGCTCCGAAGACGAAGGCGGTCACGGTCGAAAGGCCCACCGCGAAGAGCAGCACCCATCCATCCACCCGCGCTTCCTCCAGGAACGGCACACTCGCACTCCCCAGCGTGCGCAGGAGACGCAATCCAAACGCCGCCATCGCCCACCCCACCAGTCCGGCGCTCAAGGCCAGGGCCAGCGATTCCATCAGGGAATCCCGGATCAGACGCGTCCGCGCCGCCCCCATCGCCAGGCGCACCGCCCACTCACGCTGCCGCACCAAACCCCGCGCAAGCAGGAGATTCGCCAGGTTGACGCAGCACACCAACAGCACCGCCGCCACCGCGCCCCCCAACAACGGCAGTCCCTGCCGGGTACGGCCCAAAATGAAATCCCGGAAACTGACCACGTCGAATCCCAGCCCCCGGTTCGCTTCGGGATAGAGCACGGCCAGGCGACTCGAGAGCACCGCCAGTTCCGCACGCGCGCCGGCCTCGGTCGCTCCGGGCTTCAATCGAGCCGCGACGGAAAACATGCGCGCCTCGCGCGAGGTCCGGTCGTTCTCCTGCGGCCGCGCCATCGGAATCCAGAATACCTGCTCGCCTTGGCTGACCAACGGTCCGGCCCCGGTCCCGGTCACAGGGAGGCGTTCGAGGGGAAATCCGAACCCCTCGGGAAGTACTCCCACCACCTCCCGCACGACGCCGTCCAAACGCGCCTGCTGGCCCAACACATCGGAGCGCCCGCCGAAGTGGTTTTGCCAACCCTGATAGGTCAGCAGGGCCACGCCGCTCTGCTCCACATACTCTTCCGTCGAAAACAACCGGCCCAAGTGGGGGCGGACTTGCAGCACTTCCATCAGCTCCGGGCGGGCCCTCAGAATCGGCACCTCGAATCCGCTCTCATGATCGTTCCACACCACGCCCGAGGTCCCATAAGTGGCGACGGCGGCGAAACTCGGCACCGATTCCCGGATGTCTTCAATCTCACTCCAGGAGAGCGCGGATTCGCTCATGCTCGCCCGGGCCTTCGTCAGCCGCACCCACATCAGCTGATCCTCATCCGGTAATCCCAGCGGACGCAGCAGAACCGCTTTGGCCACCCCGAACACCACGGCATTCGCACCAATGCCCACCGCCAGGGTCAACACCGCCACCGCGACAAAGCCAGGCGCCTTCACGAACTGGCGGATCACGTGGCCAAAGGGGTGCATGACGAGATCGATCCTGACCGAAAAGGCGGATCGATCCCACCAGGGAGCAGGCCCAGTGCCAAGACCGACCGGGTCAGGAAGCCCAGGCGATCCCCGCTCTGCCTCACCGCGCTCCATTCGCTCTCCTCCAAAACCGGGAATTGAGAATCCCACCTGCGGGATGAGCCTCGAGGAATGCGGTCGCGAAACGGAAGACCAGCCTGATCACGCACGAAACGAAGTGCGTACGATCCATCCTGCGGCGGTCCCGGCCCCGTCTCGAGTCAGGGTTCCCGCACGAGTCGGTAGAACTGAACGCGCTGTCCGGGTACCGATTCCGGCACCAACCGAAACCCAGTGGCACCCACCGTGGTTGTGGCCAGAGAGGTCCAGGCCGTGAGATCCGTACTGACTTCGACCCGGTAAGTCCCCGGCTCGACGGCGGCGGTGAGTTCGATTCCGGTGAGAGTCCTCGACACCTGAACGCGGAACGACGCCGCAATCTCCCCTGCCGGCCGTACGCGGTAGAACTGGTACCGGGCAGAAGGGGTCCCCGAGTCGAGCCAATGAAGCGTGCCCCCCGACGACTCCACCCGTGCGACAAAGACCCAATGGACCAAGTCCGCGGAGGCTTCGATCGAATACGCGCCCTCGGCGCCGGTCCCCTGGAGCACCAGACCTTCGGTGCTGAAAGTGACGCCCAGTTTCAGAGGTGAGGGCGCGAACGGTTTCACCTCGATCTCGATCACCCCAGGCACGGATTCGAGCTCGCCATCACTGGCCACCACCGCGAAGCGGTCCGCGCCGGAAAACCCGGACGCCGGCTGATAAATCACGTTCGGAGGCACGCCTGTCAGGGTGCCGTGCACCGGGGGCTCGACCACCCGGAAGCTCACAACCGTGCCGTCGGGATCCGTCGCTTCGAGGAGAATCTCGAGGCGACCGGAACTGGCCACCGTGACGCGGCGGGAATTCACCACCGGTGCTCCGTTGAGGCGCCCGAGAAATCCTCCGACCCGGCGGTAGCTCGTGGGGCCCGGAACACTCTCGTCCTCGACATCCGCAACCGGCGTCAAGGCACCCGCGTTCACATAGCTCGAACTCCAAACCTGCCCGCCCCCGCCATCCAGACTTTGCGAGACCAGCTCGTAATGGGTGGATCTGGATTGAGCCTGCACCGGGACCACGCACATCCACAGCCCCGCGGCGAGCAACGCGGTGGCAGCGCACCGGAGTGCGAAGGACCGTCCTTTCCCACTCCACGCGCAAGCGCGCCGACCCCTGGGCCACACGCACCCAGCGGCAAAGTTTGGAATGCGATCCGGATTCACAGGAAAGGGAACACCCGTCACAGGGCACGTCCGGTGGAACGCGGTGCTGCATCCACCGCGGCGGAGGGGCCCGGTTCCACCACCTTCCCCTGGTCCAGCATGACCTCGGCCTTGAGTGCACCGCCGGGATGGTAGGCCCGTGAGATCCCATGGGGAACGCCATCGACCATGGACACCGACTCCGCCAGGGATCCGTCTTCGTGCCAGCGTTGGAAGTGGCCGTGGATCCTTCCGCGCTCAATGGTGGCCTCGGAACGCCGGACGCCGTTCGGATACCATTTCGTGCGCAGCCCGTGCGACACTCCGTCGCGGAAATGCTCGCTCACCTCCAACGCACCGTTGGGGGACCATCCTTCGCACAAACCCTCCAACCGCCCGTCGCGAACACTCGCCCGTGATCGCAGCGTCCCGTCCGGGTACCGATCCAGCAGCAGCCCGGTGAACGCGTTGGTCTCACCCACCCGATGCAGGCGACCCTCGACCAGTTTCAACTCAGTACGTTCGAGTTCCCGTGGCGCGACCTGGGCCGGCACGGTCTCGGAAGGGCCCGGAAACACCAGCCAGGCGGCGAATCCCATCGCCGCGAGGCTGGTTGCGGCCCAAAACAGGTTCCTTCGCATGCGAAGTGGAGGTCGGAGGTGGAAGGAGTACGCCAAACGGATCAGTCGACCAGCAACCGGAAGAACCGCGCCTGGCTCGTCGACTCGGCGGGGAGAACCGCGCGAATCTCGACGCGCCGGGTCTCGGTTGCGTGATAGGAACGGACCGGGGACGCGGAGGCTGCCGATTCGCTGAGCACGAACGGCACCTCGGTCCAGGTCCCGATCGCTTCAGCGGTCTGGACCACATAGGTGCGACCTCGCACGGCGGTGAACGTCAGTCGGGGCTGGGCTTCCGCCACACCGAGGATCTCGAGCATGAATCCCTCCTTGGGATCCACCGAATAGGTGCCCGCGAGATACACCTCACGATAGGTGAGACCCGCCCCCGGGTAGGCATCCTCCGGACGAATCAGACCCGCTTCCCAGCGCAGTCCCAACTGAGCGGCCACCGCCTTCTCCCAGAGATCGGGAAGTCCATTGCCGTCGGCATCCACCGCGAGCGTGAGATCCAGTCGTGTCCGACCCCCAGGAGCGCCGATGGCCGGGGAGGACGACGTCATTTCCATGGGCAGGAACGAGGCGCCTCCGACCAGCACCCGCACCC
>JADLFD010000757.1 GCA_020845805.1 Verrucomicrobiales bacterium
CCCCCGGTCAGGGGTACCGAGGAAATGGTGCCCACCGCTTCGATCCCCGGCAGCGCCGCGAGGCGCTCTCGCAACCTGCGGTAGAACCGGCAGAGCTCGCCATTCGTCTCAAAGTCACGCGTCCGCAGGGTCATCGTCACCACCGGATCCACCTGGTAGCCGAGATCCTGACCCAGGAGGCGGCGGAAGCTTTCGAGCAGGGCGCCTGCCGCGAGGGTGAGCACGAGGACGGCGGCGACCTGTCCCACCAGCAGCGCGTTCTGCCACCGTTGAATCTGGGGTCCACCCGAACTTCGCGCTCCCGTCCGCAACGCTTCCGCGGCATCAGTGCGAGACTGGTGCCACGCGGGCAATGCTCCGAAGACGAAGGCGGTCACGGTCGAAAGGCCCACCGCGAAGAGCAGCACCCATCCATCCACCCGCGCTTCCTCCAAAAACGGCACACTCGCACTCCCCAGCGCGCGCAGGAGGCGCAATCCAAACACCGCCATCGCCCACCCCACCAGCCCGGCACTCAAGGCCAGGGCCAGCGATTCCATCAGGGAATCCCGGATCAGACGCGTCCGCGCCGCCCCCATCGCCAGGCACACCGCCCACTCACGCTGCCGCACCAAACCCCGCGCAAGCAGGAGATTCGCCAGGTTGACGCAGCACACCAACAGCACCGCCGCCACCGCGCCCCCCAACAACGGCAGTCCCTGGCGGGTACGGCCCAAAATAAAATCCCGGAAACTGACGACGTCGAATCCCAGCCCCCGGTTCGCTTCCGGATAGAGCACGGCCAGGCGACTCGAGAGCACCGCCAGTTCCGCACGCGCGCCGGCCTCGGTCGCTCCGGGCTTCAATCGAGCCGCGACGGAAAACATGCGCGCCTCGCGCGAAGTCCGGTCGCTCTCCTGCGGCGGCGCCATCGGAACCCAGAAAACCTGGTCGCCCTGGCGCACCAACGGCCCAGCCCCGGTCCCGGTCACGGGGAGGCGCTCGAGGGGAAATCCGAACCCTTCGGGAAGCACGCCCACCACCTCGCGCACGACACCATCCAAGCGCACCTGATGACCCAGCACCTCGGAGCGCCCGCCGAAGTGGCTTTGCCATCCCTGATAGGTCAGCAAGGCCACGCCGCTCTTCTCCACGTACTCTTCGGTCGCAAACAGACGTCCCAACCGGGGGCGGATTTGCAGCACTTCCATCAACTCCGGGCGGGCCCTCAGAATCGGCACCTCGAATCCGCTCTCATGATCGTTCCACACCATGCCCGAGATCCCATAGGTGGCGACGGCGGCGAAACTCGGCACCGATTCCCGGATATCTTCAATCTCACTCCAGGAGAGCGCGGCTTCGCTCATGCTCGCCCGGGCCTTCGTCAGCCGCACCCACATCAGCTGATCCTCATCCGGCAATCCCAGCGGACGCAGCAGAACCGCTTTGGCCACCCCGAAGACCACGGCCTTCGCACCAATCCCCACCGCCAGGGTCAACACCGCCACCGCCACAAAACCAGGCGCCTTCACGAACTGGCGGATCACCTGGCGAAAGGGGTGCATGACAAGATCGATCCTAACCGAATAGGCGGATCAATCCCATCAGGGAGCAGGCCAAGTGCCAAGGCCGGCCGGGTCCGGAATCCCAGGCGATCCCCGCTCCACCTCACCGCCTCCGAGCCGTTCCCCTCCAAAACCGGGAATGGAGAATCCCACCTGCGGGATGAGCCTCAAGGAATGGGGTCGCGGAGCGGTAGACCAGCCTGAGCACGCACGAAACGAAGCTCGCACGATCCATCCTGCAGCGGTCCCGGCCCCGCCTCGAGTCAGGGCTCCCGCACGAGCCGGTAGAACTGAACGCGCTGTCCGGGCGTGGATTCCGGCACAAACCGAAACCCAGTGGTACCCACCGTGGTCGTGGCCAGGGAGATCCAGGTCGTGAGATCCGTACTGACTTCGACGCGGTAAGTCCCTGGCTCAACGGCGGCAGTGAGTTCGAGTCCGGTGAGAGTCCTCGACACCTGAACGCGGAACGACGCCGCAATCTCCCCTGCCGGCCGTACGCGGTAGAACTGGTACCGGGCAGAAAGGGTCCCCGAGTCGAGCCAATGAAGCGTACCCGCCGACGACTCCACCCGCGTGACAAAGACCCAATGGACCAAGTCCGCGGAGGCTTCGATCGAATACGCGCCCTCGGCACCGGTCCCCTGGAGCAGCAGACCTTCGGTGCTGAAAGTGACCCTCAGTTTCAGGGGTGTGGGCGCGGTCGGTTTGACCTCGATCTCGATCACCCCAGGAACCGATTCGAGTTCGCCATCACTGGCCACCAGCGCGAAGTGGTCCGCACCGGCAAACCCGGACGCCGGCTGGTAAACCATGTTCGGAGGCACGCCCGTCAGGGTGCCGTGCACCGGGGGCTCGACCACCCGGAAGCTCAAGAGCGCGCCGTCGGGATCCGTCGCTTCGATGAGAATCTCGAGGCGGCCGGAACTCGCCACCGTGACACGGCGGGAACTCACCACCGGAACTCCGTTGAGGCGCCCGAGAAATCCTCCGACCCGGCGGTAGCTCGTGGGGCCCGGAACACCCTGGTCCTCGACATCCGCAACCGGCGTCATGGCACCCGCGTTCACATAGCTCGAACTCGAAACCTGCCCGCCCCCGCCATCCAGACTTTGCGAAACCAGCTCGTAGTGGGCGGATCGGGATTGAGCCCCCGCTGGGACCACGGACATCCATAGCCCCGCGGCGAGCAAGGCGGTCGTAGCACGCCGGAGTGCGGAGGACCGTCCTTTCCCACTCCGCGCGCGAACGCGCCGACCCCTGGGCCACCCGCACCCCGCGGCAAGGTTTGGAATGCGATCCGGATTCACAGGAAAGGGAACACCCGTCACAGGGCACGTCCGGTGGAACGCGGTGCTGCCTCCGCCGCGGCGGCGAGGCCCGGTTCCACTACCTTCCCCTGGTCCAGGATGATCTCGGCCTTGAGTGCGCCGCCGGGATGGTAGGCCCGTGAGATCCCATGGGGAACGCCATCGACCATGGACATCGACTCCGCCAGGGATCCGTCCTCGTGCCAGCGCTGGAAGCGACCGTGGATCCGTCCGTGCTCAATGGTGGCCTCGGAACGCCGGACGCCGTTCGGATACCATTTCGTGCGCAGCCCGTGCGACACTCCGTCGCGGAAGTGCTCGCTCACTTCCAACGCGCCGTTGGTGGACCATCCCTCGCACAAACCCTCCAAGCGCCCGTCGAGAACCCTGGCACGCGATCGCAGCGTCCCGGTGGGATAACGGTCCAGAAACAGGCCGGTAAAGGCGTTGGTCTCACCCACCCGATGCAGGCGACCCTCGACCAGTTTCAACTCAGCACGCTCGAGTTCCCGAGGCGCGGCCTGGGCCGGCGCGGTCTCGGAAGGGCGGGGAAACACGAGCCAGGCGGCGAATCCCATGGCCGCGAGACTGGTCACGGCCTGAAGCAGGTTCCTACTCATGCGAAGTGATGGTTGGGGCCGGAAGGAGTTCGCCGAACGGATCAGTCGACCAGCAACCGGAAGAACCGCGCCTGGCTCGTCGACTCGCCGGGGAGAACCGCCCGGATCTCGACGCGCCGGGTCTCGGTTGCGTGATAGGAACGGACCGGGGACGCGGAGGCTGCCGATTCGCTGAGCACGAACGGCACCTCAGTCCAGGTCCCGATCTCTTCAGCGGTCTGGACCACATAGGTGCGACCTCGCACGGCGGTGAACGTGAGTCGGGGCTGGGCTTCCGCCACACCGAGGATCTCGAGCATGAATCCCTCCTTGGGATCCACCGAGTAGGTGCCCGCGAGGTACACCTCACGATACGTAAGACCCGCCCCCGGGTAGGCATCCTCAGGACGAATCAGCCCCGCTTCCCAGCGCAGTCCCAACTGAGCGGCCACCGCCTTCTCCCAAAGATCGGGAAGTCCGTTGCCGTCGGCATCCACCGCGAGCGTGAGATCCAGTCGTGTCCGACCCCCAGGAGCGCCGATGGCCGGGGAGGACGACGTCATTTCCATGGGCAGGAACGAGGCGCCTCCGACCAGCACCCGCACCC
>JADLFD010000758.1 GCA_020845805.1 Verrucomicrobiales bacterium
CCGGTCGGGAACTGACCTTCAAGGCCGAACGCATCGAGGGATTCGATGGACCCATCCGCATCGACCTCGACGGGTTGCCGCCCGGATTCACTTCCTCGGCGCCTTTGGAGATCGAAGCCGGGCAAGCCTCGGCGGTGGCAGTCGTCTACGCCGCGCCCGACGCCCAGGATCCCCCGGCGGCGCTGGACGGTGCGGTCCAGGTGACAGCCAGCGCGGTCGTGGCGGGAACACGGCTTGTCCACCACCTCGGAACCCTGGGGGACCTCCAACTGGGCGCCCCTCCGAAACTGACCGTGATGATCCTGCCCGCGGCGGACCACGCCCAAGGGATGACAAACGCTCCCGGCCAACCCTTGGAACTGACCCTGACTCCCGGCCAGACGCTGACCGCACGGGTGCGGGCCGTCCGAAACGACTTCGCCGGACGCATCGAACTCGGCAACGAAGACTCCGGCCGGAACCTGCCCCACGGAGTCTACGTCGATAACATCGGGCTGAACGGCCTGCTCATTGTCGAAGGACAAACCGAACGCGAGTTCTTTGTTACCGCCTCGCGCATCGCCCAACCGGGGGTGCGACGATTCCACCTGCGCGCCCGGGGCGACGACGGGCAGGCGAGCCCGTTTGTGACTCTTCGCGTGCTCCCGCCGTCACAGGTGGCCACGCGATCCGGGCGGGAATGACCTCGACCCGGACGGGATCCCGGGGGCGCTATCATGCGTTACCCGCTCCGTGCTTTTCGCTCGGGCGTGGGTTCCTCGCGACGATCCGGCGTTCACAGACTTGAACCCGAGCCCGCCCCGTGCGACGACATCGCCGCGATGTCCAATCTCACGTCGTTTTCCTTCCCCACCCGCACCCTGTACGGGGCCGGTGCCGTTCGTGAACTTCCGGAACACCTCCAGCGTCTGGGCGTGCGCCGGCCGCTCGTGGTCACCGATGCCGGCGTGGCCGGAACCGAGGCTTTCCGCCTGCTGGCACGGGCCCTGGGCGAGGCCGGCCGCGGTCAAACCTGGCACGTCTTCTCCGGCGTCCACCCCAACCCTGTCGAAGGCGATTCCCGGCAGGCGGCCAAAGTGTTCGTGGAACAAGGCTGCGACGGCATCATCGCCCTGGGCGGCGGAAGTCCCCTGGACGCCGGCAAGGCCGCACGGCTCCTGGTGAAACGGCCCGATCTCGACTTCGGCGCGTTCTACACGACCCCAGCGGATTGGAGCGGGCTGGCTCCGTTCGTCGCCATTCCGACCACGGCCGGAACGGGCAGCGAGGTGGGCCGCAGCTCGGTGCTTACCCTGGACGCCACCAAGCGCAAGGCCGTGATCTTCCATCCAGAGCTCCTGGCCAAGCTCGTCATCCTCGATCCCGAACTCACGGTCGGGCTCCCCGCCAAACTCACCGCGGCCACGGGTGCCGACGCGCTGGTGCACTGCATTGAGAGCTACACCTGCCCGTCGTTTCACCCGATGTGCGACGGCATTGCCCTGGAGGGTGTGCGACTGATCGTCGACGCCCTGCCGCGCGCCTGCCGCAACGGCGCCGATCTGGATGCCCGCGGGCGCATGCTGGTCGCCGCCGCCATGGGCGCCGTCGCGTTCCAGAAGGACCTGGGCGCCGTCCATTCCATGGCGCACCCGCTCTCCACGATCTGCGGCATGCACCACGGTCTGGCCAACGCCTTGTGCCTGGTCGCGGTGATGAATTTCAACGCGCGCCGTATCCCGGGTCTCTACCGTCGCGTGGGCATCGCCTGCGGGTTGGACATCGTCAAAGTCACGGACGGCGAGGCGGACTGCCAGACGGTCGGGTTCCTGACCAAGTTCCTGGCGGAGATCGGGATGAACACCCGGTTGCGCGACCATGGCGTGACGGAGGCCCATCTCGACGCGCTGGTGGCGCAGGCCTGCGACGATCCCTGCCACAAGACCAATCCGGTGCCGGTCACTGCCGCGGACTTCCGCGCCTTGTACACGGAAGTCCTCTAACGGGAGGCGTGCGGGAACCCCACTCCATGAGCGCGCATGGCTCCCACGACGACGAGCATCTGCTCCGTCAGTTGGGATACCCACAGGAGTTGGCGCGGCGCATGTCGGGGTTCTCGAATTTCGCCATCTCGTTCTCGATCATCTGCATTCTCGCCGGGGGGATCACCTCCTTCCATGTGGGCCTGTGCAGCGCGGGGGGAGCCAGTCTGGGGTTGGGCTGGCCGCTGGTCTGCCTGTTCTCCCTGGTGGTGGCCCTGACCATGGCCCAGGTGGCCTCGGCGTTTCCCACCGCGGGCGGGCTCTACCATTGGGCCAGCCTGCTGGGTGGTCGCGCCTGTGGCTGGTGCACCGCGTGGTTCAACCTGGCGGGGTTGATCACGGTCCTCGCCGCCATCAATGCGGGCGTGTTCGACTTCACCGTGGCCACCTTCGCGCTTCCCACCGGGACCAACCCCGGGCTCGTGAAGTCAGCCGTGGTGATTGCCATGACCTTCTCGCAGGCGTTGCTCAACCATTACGGCATCCGGTTGACCACCCGGCTGACCGACTTTAGTGGCTGGCTCATCCTGGTCGTGGCCGGCGTGCTGATCGTCAGTCTCGGCCTGGCGATCGAGTCTCCCGACTGGTCGCGGTTGTGGCGGTTGGAGAACTTCAGCGGCCAGCCGGAGGGCGCCGCCGTGTTTCCGCCGCAATCCAGTTTGCCATGGTTGTTCTGCCTGGGGTTCCTCCTTCCGGCCTACACCATCACCGGATTCGACGCCTCCGCGCATACCTCCGAGGAAACCCTCGGCGCCGCGACCAACGTGCCGCGCGGCATCGTGCGCTCGGTGTGGGTGTCGGCGGTCGTGGGCTGGGTGATGATCGCCCTGCTGCTGCTGGCCATGCCCACCGTGCAGGAAGGCGTGGCCCAGGGACCCGCCGTCGTGCCCTGGGTTATGAAGCGCACCCTTCCGTCGGGACTGGCCTGGGCGCTGCTCGCCGGCATCGTGGCCGCCCAATACCTGTGCGGCCTCGCCGCCCTGACCTCCGCCTCACGGATGACCTATGCCTTCGCCCGCGACGGCGGGTTGCCGTGCTCTGACCTGTTGAAGCGCGTGCATCCCACCACCCAGTCACCGTCCATCGCGGTCTGGATGGCGGCGCTCGCCTCCGCGGCGCTGATCGTCAGTTTGCGTTACGAGACCATCGCCGCCATCGGGACCGTGTTTCTGTACATCTCCTATGTGATCCCCGTCGCCGCGGGTTATCTGGCGCACGGACGTACCTGGACCCGCATGGGACCTTGGAGTCTGGGACGCTGGTATCGTCCGCTCTCGGCCGTGGCGACCGTGGGCTGTGTGTTCCTGGTGATCCTGGGCGTGCAACCGCCCAACCAGCAGGCACTCCCCATTGTCGGGGGCACGCTGCTGGCCATGGTGCTGATCTGGTTCGGACTCGAACGCCGTCGATTTCGCGGTCCCCCCTCCGGAGTGCGTTTGCGCTGATCGCCACGCAACACGATGCGGGGCAGGGCGGGGTGGGGCGCGTGCGCGTTGTCTTGGCGGGCGAGCTTTGGTTGACTGTCCGGCATGTCGTTGCCGAACCAGCTTTTCGTGGACGGAACCTCGCGAGCCGCGCGTCAAGGCCGTCGCCTCTCCCTGATCAACCCCGCCACCGAGGAGATCTTTGCCGAAGTGGCCGCCGCTGACGTGGTGGATGTGCAGGAGGCGGTGGATTCCGCACACCGCGCCTGGGAGAACGGCTGGCGCGATCTCGCGCCGGGCAAACGCACCGAAATCCTGTTCCAGGTGGCGCGCGTGTTGCGCGAGCATGCGGAGGAACTCGCTCAACTCGAGATGCTCCAGATCGGCAAGCCCATTGCCGATGCGCGTGACGAAATTGGACTGGGTGCACGCGTTTTTGAGTACTACGCGGGCGCGGTCACCAAGTTCTACGGCCAGACCATCCCGGTCTCGCGCGGCGGTTTCGATTTCACGCTGCGCCAGTCCATGGGCGTGATCGCCGCGGTGGTTCCCTGGAACTTCCCGTTCCCCATCGCCTGCTGGAAGGTAGCGCCCGCGCTGGCGGCGGGGAACTGCGTGGTGCTCAAACCCGCCTCGATCTCACCGCTCACCGCGATCCGCCTGGGCGAACTGGCGCATGCCGCCGGACTGCCCGCCGGTGTGTTGCAGGTCCTCCCAGGCAGCGGTGGCGCCATCGGGGACGCGCTCGTCACGCACCCGCGCATCCGCAAGGTGTCCTTCACCGGCTC
>JADLFD010000759.1 GCA_020845805.1 Verrucomicrobiales bacterium
GTGCACTTCGCGAAGGGGGACTCCTGGAACGGCATGACGGCGATCAACCTGGTTTTCGAGGCAGGGGTGCGATGGTTGCTCTCGGAATCGCTGGCCTATGATTTCTACCGCCGGGCCGGTCAGGCGGCGCCGCGCACCGAGTTTGTGCGGCTCGTCGTGGACGGCCAGTCGGTCCCGTTCCATCTGCTCATCGAACAACCCAACAAGGCCTTCCTGCGGAAACACCGGAGGCGGGATGACGGGGATCTTTACAAGGCGACCTGGGCCGGCGACGGCATCGAGGGCACGCACGAGAAGCGGACCCACCGGCGCACCGGCCACGGCAACCTGGTCCGTCTGGTCGAATCGTTGGAGAACGCCAAGGACCAGCCGGAGGAGCAGTGGAAGATCATCCGCCGCGAATTCGACACCGAGCAGGTCATCAATCATTACGCGGTCCGCACCCTGCTCTCCGACTGGGACGGATTCTTCAACAACTACTTCCTCTACCACGATGTGGAGGGGACGAAGAAATGGACGTTCTTTCCGTGGGACCAGGACAAGACCTGGGGCGAGTACGACGGCTGGGAACAGAATGGGCCGCTCTACGAAATGCCGATGAATTACGGAGCCGAAGGGGATCATCCGCCCGGGGAACCCGGGGGCCAGCCCTCCACCAGCTACGGCTTCCGCGATTGGTGGCGCGCAGGCGGGGTGATCTCGCGCCCGCTGCTGGCCAATCCAATCTTCCGCCGTCATTTCCTGGCGCGCCTGAAGGAGTTGCTCGACACCGAATTCACCGGGGAACGCATCGGGCCGATGGTGGACGCCTTGAAAGCCAAGCTGGAGGACGAGGTCAAAAGCGGGTCGCCACAGTCGAACCGGAGCCCGGACGACGCGGTCCGCTCGTTCGAATCGCATCTGGCGTCCTACAAGGAATTCGTCGCCCGTCGCCGCGCCTTCCTGCTGAAACAGCCGGAGGTGAAGAACGCCGGCCCATTCCGGCGCGGCGACGTGCAGTGAGCTGAGATTGGCCTTGTCTCGTTCTGAAGCGCGGTCGCACGCTGAAGCCTGCTTCCCATGAGCCAGGCCTGCGCCAGACCTGCGTGGCCACGTGTCGCGCGCCCGGGTCCCCACGCGAAAGCGCTGGCGGCAGCGCTCTCCCTTGTCGGAATGCTTCTCGCGCCCCGGATCCTCGCGGCGAGCGCTGGCGATTCAGGGCTGCCCCAATCGGTTCAATCGGTGCTCAGCCAGTACTGCGTTGATTGCCACGACGCCGATGCGGCCAAGGGCGACTTCGATC
Organism: Verrucomicrobiales bacterium; assembly: GCA_020845805.1. Lineage (GTDB taxonomy): Bacteria > Verrucomicrobiota > Verrucomicrobiia > Limisphaerales > CAIMTB01 > CAIMTB01. The sequence goes on from JADLFD010000759.1 coordinate 1,283, forward strand.
TGGAGCGACTCGAAGGGGAACCGTTTACGCGCCACGTCGTCGAGTGGGAGAGGGTGCTCCGCAAACTGCAGTCGAGACAGATGCCGCCTGCGGGAAGGAAGCGCCCGGACGAAACCACCTACGATCGCGTGTCCGCCGCTCTCGCCTCCCACTTGGACCGTGAGGCCCGGAGGCAACCGGACCCAGGCCGTACTGACACCCTCCGCCGTCTCAACCGCACGGAGTATCAGAACGCGATTCGCGATCTGCTCGATCTCGAGATCGATGGCGCCAACTTGCTGCCCAAGGACGATTCCAGCCATGGCTTCGACCATCTGGCGCTCGGGAATCTCTCGCCCACGTTGCTGAGCCGTTACCTCGCGGCGGCCGAGAAGATCAGCGCGCTGGCTGTGGGCGCGCCGCGCCGAACGCCGGGCGGCGATACCTACCGCACCCCGCCGGATCTGACCCAGGAGGAACACGTCGAGGGTCTGCCGCCCGGCACCCGCGGCGGGATGCTCATCCGCCACACGTTCCCCCGGGATGGCGAGTACGACATCCAGATCCGTCTGACTCGCGATCGCAACGAGCACGTGGAAGGGCTCTCGGAATCGCACGCGCTCGAGGTGCTTCTGGATCGGGAGCGGATCGCCACCTTCACGGTCTCCCCCCCGAAGGAGAACGATCACGACCAGGTCGACCGGCATCTGCAGGCGCGCGTCCGGGTGACCGGCGGTCCGCATGACCTCGGCGTCACCTTCCGGAAGAACCCCACCGCCTTGTTGGAATCCAAGCGGCAGCCGTATCAGGCGCGCTACAACATGCACCGGCATCCGCGCCTTGGGCCGGCGGTGTATCAGGTGTCGGTCAACGGCCCTTATTCCTCGACCGGTGCCGGGGACACGCCGAGCCGGCGGCGGATCTTTTCGGTGCGCCCGGCTCATGCAGGGGAGGAGGACGCGTGCGCCCGCCGGATTCTTGCGACGCTCGTCCGTCGCGCGTACCGGCGTCCGGTCCGGGAGGCCGACCTCGCGAAGCCTCTGGAGTTTTACCGTGAAGCGAAGGCGTCGGGGGGCTTTGAGGCGGGCATCGAGGCCGCATTGAGTGCCGTCCTGGTCAGTCCGGATTTTCTCTTCCGCATCGAGCCAGACCCCCGTGGGATTGCTCCGGGTACGGTCTATTCCGTGGACGACCTGACGCTCGCCTCCCGTCTGTCGTTCTTTCTGTGGAGCAGCATTCCCGACGACGCCCTGCTGGAGCTCGCCGAGCGGGGCGAGTTGCACCATCCGAAGGTGATGGAGAAGCAAGCACGCCGGATGCTCGCCGACCCCCGGGCCCGCAATCTCTCCGTCAACTTCGGGGAGCAGTGGCTGCATCTGCGCAACCTGGAATCGGTCACCCCCGATCTGCGGTTGTTTCCCGACTTCGACGACAATCTGCGCCAGGCCTTTCGCCGTGAGACCGAGCTCCATCTCGAGTCGCTTCTGGCCGAGGATCGCAGCGTTCTCGACCTGCTGCGGTGCGATCACACGTACCTCAACGAACGCCTCGCGAAGCATTACGGCATTCCCAATATCCACGGCAGCGAGTTCCGACGGGTCGCGCTGGCACGTGGAACCGAGCGTGGGGGACTTCTGCGACAGGGCAGTGTGTTGACCGTGACTTCGTACGCGACGCGCACGTCGCCGGTGATTCGCGGAAAATGGATCCTGGAGAATCTCCTCGGCACTCCGCCGCCCCCGCCGCCCGCGGCGGTGCCCGCGCTCAAGGAGAGGAGTCTGGCGGCTTCGCTGACGGTGCGTGAACGGTTGGCCGAGCACCGCGCGAACCCGGCGTGTGCCGGGTGCCATGCCCTCATTGATCCGCCGGGCTTCGCGCTGGAGAACTACGATGCCGTAGGTCGATGGCGCACGCTGGAGGACGGACTTCCGGTCGATGCCAGCGGCGGACTGCCGGATGGCCGGCCCACGACCGGCGTCGCGGCGTTGGAGGCTGGCCTTCTGGAGCGTCCCGAACTGTTTGTCGGGGCGTTCACGGAGAAGCTGCTCACGTTCGCGCTGGGTCGGCCGGTGGGTCCTGCGGATGCCCCGGCGGTTCGCAGGATCGTTCGCGACGCCAGGGATGACAGGTACCGCATGTCGGCTATTGTCGTGGGCATCGTCCGGAGCACCCCATTCACCATGAGGAAATCCCCATGATCATCACGCGCCGGGCACTTCCCCGACGGACCTTTCTTCGAGGCGTGGGCGCGAGCCTCGCGTTGCCCTTGCTCGACGCGATGGTGCCCGCTGCAACTCCGGCGGCGCGGTCCCCGCTGAAACCCGTGCGCCGGATCGGCTACGTGTTCCTGCCGATGGGTTGCGATCAGAGCCGCTGGACGCCTCCCGGCGAAGGCAGGCTCGGCGAACTCTCCCCGATCCTGAGTCCGCTCGCCCCCGTGAAGGAGCACGTGTCGGTGATCACCGGCCTCGAGTTGCAGTGTGCCTATCCGGGGAGTCACGCCACCTCGAACTCCGCGTTCCTGAGTTGCGCGAAGGCCAAGTTGACGGAGAGCAGCGACTACTACCTGGGGACCACCGTCGATCAGGTGGCCGCGCGCCAGATCGGCCAGGATACCCAGCTGCCTTCGTTGGAACTGGCCATGGACCTGCTCCAGGTGGTGGGCCAGTGCGACAACGGCTACGCCTGCGCGTATCAGAACAACTTGTCTTGGTCCTCGCCCACGACGCCACTGCCCGCCGAGGCCCACCCTCGCCTGGTTTTCGAGAGCCTCTTCGGGGAAGGCGGCACGGCGACGGAAAGGCGCGCTGCGTTGCGCCGGCGCGCGAGCCTTCTGGATTCCTTCACCGAATCGATTGCCCGGCTCCAACGCGATCTCGGTCCCGAGGATCGCGGACGGTTGGGTCAGTACCTCGAAAGCGTGCGCGATGTGGAGCGCCGGATCGAACGCGCGGAAGCCGGCGCGAAGGACAACACGGTCCCTGATCTGGACCGGCCGATGGGCGTGCCGGCCGCGTACGCCGATCACGCGCGGCTGATGTTCGATCTGCAAGTGCTCGCGTTCCAGAGCGACATCACCCGCGTCATCACGTTCCAGCTCGCGCGCGAGACCAGCAACCGGTGCTATCCCGAGATCGGCGTGCCGGATCCGCATCATCCTCTTTCCCATCACGGGAATGATCCCGCGAAGATCGCGCGCATGGCGAAGATCAATCAGTTCCACGTCTCCCTCTTCGCCGAGTTCGTCGCCAAGCTGCGCGCTGTTCCGGACGGTCAGGGAACATTGTTGGACCATTCGCTCATCCTTTTCGGCAGCGGGATCGGCAACCCCAACATTCATGACCACACCGACCTCCCGATCGTGGTCGCCGGCGGCGCGGCGGGGGGACACCGGGGCGGGCGCCTCCTGAAGAACGCCAAGCCGATTCCACTCGCGAACCTGCACCTCGCCCTGCTCGACAAGGTGGGCGTGAATCTGGACCGGTTTGGCGACAGCAACGGCAGGATGGACGGGTTGTTCGAACCGTTTTCGCTATGAGGCCCCAGCGGTCCCTCGGATCCGTGATGACCTGCGCCGTCGGGATGGTCCTGCTTTTCGGCCGGACCGCGCTCGCCACCCCCTCTGAATCCGCGACTACGACCGCACCCGCACCCGCACCCTCACCCGCAACGCTTGCCTCGGCCGAGGAAGCCTCCGATCTTGCCCGCGTTCAGGCCCTTCTCAAGCAGCGCGCCGACGTGAACGGCGCGCAGGCGGACGGCATGACGGCCTTGCACTGGGCCGCGTGGCACGACGATGTCGCGCTGGCCCGGATTCTCCTCCGCGCGAAGGCGGATCCCGGGAGGACCAACCTCTACGGCA
>JADLFD010000760.1 GCA_020845805.1 Verrucomicrobiales bacterium
CACGGCAGTCGGGTTGGTTGATGCACGCGGTGGGCATCGGGCAGAGTGTGGAGAAGGCAGCCGCAGACTAGCCTGGGAGGACGGTTGTCGTGGTCCGTGGGGACGTCTGCCGACGTCCCACGACGCAGGCTCATTGCCGCACGAAGATCAGCGGGCCGGGGACCGAGAGTGCGAACCGACCTTTCTGGGGCAGGCAGGCTGCGACCGCGGCCGTCGCAGGACCCGCCTCCCGCAACCTTTGGCGAAGCGATGAGAGTGCCTTGCGGAGGTCACCTTCCTCCAGCGGAGTTCCGAGGGAAGGGGTGTGTCGCCAGTCGGTAAAATCGTCAGGGGCAGCGGATCGGAGCAAGTGTGTGCGGAATTCGTTCAGGGCTCCGATAGCGTCCTTCTGGGCCACCAAAGGGGGCTCATCGCCCTTGGCTCGGAGGGCCAGGAAGAGCAGGAGGAGGTGTTCCCGGGGTGACAGCTTCAGGCGGACCCCGTTGGCCTCAATCTCGGTGCGAGTTTCATCGAGGGTGAGGCGAACATTCTCGCCGGCTGCCTGACGGACGTGTTCCCGGCAGCTGTCGACCAATCGGGAGAAGGTGCCGACCTTCCGGCCAAGGTGGCGGGGGAAGAGGTTGCGCAAAGGGACGAAGGGCACGTCGGCCAATTCGACGGTGGCCATGGCAGGATCGAGAGTCCGGGCATCGCGGCCGGAGACGAGCCCCCCGGGTTGCCCAGGAAAATAGAATTCGCGGAAGGTCTCGAACGGCTCCGACACGAGCACGTGCGTGAGCCGATCCGTCTCGCGGCCGACCAAGGTCAGGCAGGCATAGAGCAACGCCCCCATGGTTTTCCGGCCGCCAGCAACGGACGCGATGAGATGGACATCGGGATTCTCCACGATGGCGCGGACCTGTTCGAGGAGGAAGTCGGCAGCTGCGTCATTGTCGCCTGGGGATCGGATATCGGTGAGTTCCTGGGACCGGCCGCTGACCGGATCGACTGCGGTGATCACGCGAACGTCATCGGCGGTGGTTCCGAAGCGAAGCCGGTCCGTGGGATCATGCCCAAGCTGGGCGAGGGAGCGGCGCAGCGATTCCCAGGCGGTGAGTCCTTCGAGGCGGGAGGAAGGCGTGAAGAGCTGGGCCTCGATCTGGCGTCGACCTTCGGTCGTGGTCACGGCGATGACGCGAGAGGGAATGACCGAATCAGGCCCGTGCGCGAGGGCCCAGACGGTTTCTGTCAGCACCGCAGGCGACATGCCGGTAACGGCGAGAAGGACCGTTTCGGGAGAGGGCATGGGGGGAGAGAGGTTCGCCACGATCGCATGCGGGGTGGAGCGTCGGGTGGGCATGGGGGATGGTGTGGGGGGCGTGCGCCCTGGTAAACGGATGTGACGTCTGCGGACGTCCAGGCTACCGGGCATGGATCTCAGCCCGCAGCCCCGGAAAAAGGCGGTCCTTCAGAATGACAGGTAATTTCCGGCTGGTGGCGAATTCCTCGGCCTGGACCGGCAACGGGGATCGGCGCACGCAGAGAGCTCGGCCCAGCAAACCTGCGGCTTCGCTGGCGACCAGGAGGTCTTCCTTGAGGGGCTTGAGATCGCGCTCCCGCAGCTCTTCAGCAAGGTTCGTGAGCAACGTCTCCAGTCGTGGAGTCACCGTGACCTGGCTGAGCAACTCGGTCCGGAGCTGATCGATCCGGGTCCCGGCCGCATGGCGGTCCTTGCAGTCGACAACCCATAGCTTGCCGGCCCAGTTGAAGACGAGGTCCAGTTCGCCTTCCTCGCGACCTGACCCACGCAGGACACGAGGTGAGAGCCGGATGCTGCGATGGACCGCCGGCACGCCCAGCTTGAGGAGGACGAACGCAACCGCATATTCGAGACCGTCGCCCGCGCGGTCTTCCGTCTCCACAACGTCCCACATCAGGAACTTGCGGAAGTCGTGGTGGCGGTTCAACAGCGGGGAGAACTCAACCTCGGGCATCCGCTGGCCTTGCTGGTTGAGCGTGAGTCGCTGTCCCGGGCTTACAATCGCGGCTGCGTCCATCTGGCATCGCAGGAGCGCGAGGGCGTCGACGTCCCGGGCAAGGTGGAGGTCCAGCTTGAAGTCGGGCTGGGGCTGGAGGTCACGGCCAACCGGCAGGAATCGGAACACCCGCAGATCGCGCTCAAGGTAGAAGCAGGGAACCTCGGCAAGCCGGCACCACTCCGCCGCGGCCATGGCCATGAGCTTGTTGCCGCCCGTCAAGTTCACCCGGCAATTCGACCCGTTGAGGGAGCTCTCCTCGGACACGGTTGCCAGGGCGTCCACAACCTGCGGGAAGCGGTCGTGCGGCACGGGTCGCAGGTCCACCGTAGGCGGGTTCACGCCAGGTAGGGCGGCGGACTGGAAAAAGTCGCGCAGCCTCTCGGCAGGTCCGAGGGATTCCGACTGCTCCGTGGAGTGGAACAGCACGAGCCGCTCGGGTCGTTCGTGGAGCACCGCGAGCACCTGCGGCCAGATCTGTTTAGAGGCGAGCGAGAGAAGGGTCATGGTATTGGTGGGTTCTGCCGCAGCAGCCGCAGGCTGAGTCGGGACCAAAGTTCAAAACGCTCCAACGGCCATTCCGAGGTGCCCAGCCTGGAGTCCGGCACCCAACAGAGTCCGGCCAATTCGCTTCCGCCGTGTTCTGGGCGCGTGTTGATGTCGTGGACGAAGACCGCACCCAGATGCACCCGCCCTACCTCGGTCCGACTCTCGTGGACGAGCCCAAGAAACCGGGTCCGGCCATCCAAGGCAGCGGGGAACTCTTCGCTCAACTCACGGTTCAGCCCCCTTCGGAGAGCTGTGTTCCAAGCGACTCCCCCCGTCAACAACTCGTCGGCGTCCACGGGATTGACGTGGCCTCCAATGCCCAGAGACCAAAGCCCATGCAGCCGGGCCTCTCCCCCACGCCGGGGGTAAGCAGCAAGTTCACCCATTGCGTTTCGGACAAGGACGTATGGAATCCATTGCTGGAAACCCGGGTCCTGTTCCGCCTCGGCGCGAAGCCGCCATTGCAACGGTAAGGACGCGAGTGCGTCGCTGAGCGCCGCTTCGGTCAGCAGAATAAATCCTTCCAAAGGCAGCCACTCGGACGGCAGGCGCGTGGTGGGAGTGCCTAGGACGCGCTCGGGCAAGGAGCCGGCAGGTGCTTGATTCGCATCGTGGAACATCACGCCAAGGGGGATAGTGCCAGGAGCGGACTTCAGGCGGCGTTCGTCGGGGGCAGTGGAAGCGCTGACGCGAAATCCATCACGCAGCGCCGCCGCAACTCGGCGGACATAAATGCAGTATCAAGGGCGTGCCTCTGCAGCCAGAGAATGTCCATGCGTGTCAGGCCCTGAGAAAGCCGGGCGGCGAGCAGTAGATTGTCCCCGAGAGAGGCAGCGGAGATGCCGGGATTGTCGGTGTTGACCGTGACCTTGATGCCGGACCGTAGGTAGGCAAGCAGTGGATAGCTCTCCATTTTCTGACTAGGTTCGCCGGTCACGCCTGGAAGAGAAAACCCTTTGATTTGGAGGTTGGCATAAGGACACATCTCGACCCCAATCCCCCGGTCGGCGACCGAGCGGAGCAGGTCGGGCGATTTCCCCAGATGAAGCGCATGCCCAAGCCGGCGCGCATTCAGATCGAATACGGCCCGCCAGATGCCCTCGGCATCGTCGTTCTCGCCGGCATGGACCGTGAGAGCCAGGCCACAGCGATGGATCGCCGTGAACTCCTCGCGGAAGTAGTGCGCCCGGGTGGAGGCATCCTCGAAGCCGGCCAGGTCGACGCCCACCACCCGGCATTGCTCTTCATCCCGCCAGTGCTCGGCCGCGGTCACAGCGAGGGACAGGTGACGGGAGATGCCCGCGCGAAAATCGCCTTCCGACTGACGGGTCCCGATGATCAACAGGTTCACGTGGCACGGTCGAGGCGCTGTCGGGTCGGAGCGATGGCGTGCCCGCGCCTGGCTCATCTCCTCGTTGAAGGCGTTGCGGATATCACCGAGCACCTCCCACGGCGAGCGCTCCCGATTCGGATCCGCGTAGTTGGCCGGGGAACAGCGGACTTCGGCATAGACGACCCGTTGGTCGAGAAAATGCGCGTAGAGCAATCGACACTGCTGGAGAAGGCAACCCCGGTCGCGCAGCAGCGCGGTTCCGTTGTTGTTCCCCAACCGGCAATAGACCTTGAGCCCGACCGGCTTGGCCGGCCGCGGCCAACCGCTGACACGCCGGCGCCGCCGCAGTGACGGGAGGCGCGTTGGATCCTCGGCAGCCGCTCGAACCGCTTCCAGGAGCTCACCCTCGGTGGCGAACCCGCCCAGATGACAGTGGAGCTCGAGCTTCGGAAGCATCGCGATCCAGGCCTGATCGCTGGCGGCGTCGGGCTGAACGGCTCCCCTCACCCACGCGAGGTCCGCTTCGGACCATGTGGCCAGCTCGGCGAACGGCAGGTCAGCTAGATCATTCCATGCCCGGGCAATCTGGTGGCTTCGTTCAACGACTCTCTGGACCTGGCGACGGAAGCGATCATCGGGTTTGCGGACCCGGCGTTCACTCTGGTCGAGAGAGACGATCTCCAGCGGGTACTCGGCGGACGTGATCGAGCGGAACTGAGGCCAGCCACTTTCCTTGCCGAGGCGGATCCAGCGCAGGCGGCGACCCTTCCAGACGGCGAGGATCTCGTCGACAGACGCGGGAGGCCGCGGTTTGCCGCCCGGTTCCGGGGAGATGGGATCGACGAGCACGTGGAAGACCTCCGCAGCGCCGAGCACGGCAGCCGCCTTCTGCATCGCCGCGGACATCGTCTTGAATCCACCGGCGAGGCACACGTACCTGTCTTCGGGTAAAGGGGCGCAATCCAGCATCCACCGGTACAGGACTTCCTCAAAGCGGGCATGGTCGGCCTGACATCGTAGATCGTGGAAGTCAGCAACCCGGGTGACTGTCAGAACTACGTTCGGGGCGTGGAGGGCCATGAATTCCCGGACGAGGCCAACTTCGGGGTTCTCGGATGTGATGACATGGACCGCGCCGAACACGACTCCATCGAGAAGAAAGGCCTCTGGCACGATGGCCGGGGACTGCCCGAGGGAAACCAGGAGGCTAGGTGTCGGTGGAGGGGAGGCCAAGTCAGGGCGCATGGTGAGGTTCGACATTGCGGGCGTACATGCCGGCTGGGACCAGGGGCAGCAGGTGCTCTTGCCTCTCGCAGGAACGCAGAAAGTCGGTCTCGTCCTTGGTCCATTCGCTACCACGGCGGGCGGACTCGGTGGCGGCCCTGAGCTTGCCGCGCACGCGGTCCCCCAGTGCGGCGAGTCGAGGTTGTACACCGAAGACCTCTCCGTAGATGACGCGAGCGGGAGAGGAACCGCAACGGTCGCTGATGATGATCTGCATGCGGAGACGGTTTCCAGCGAGGCAAGCGTTGATCGAGTGGGACTGGCACCCGACGGCAAATCTCGCGGCCTGTAACGCCTCCGCTACTCTGGCGGCCGCAGTGACCACAGAATTGGACTTCAGGGTTACGGCCTGCTCGACGTAGGAGTTCACGGCCACCCCGCCGATCGGGCTGCCCCTACGGACGGCCGACTGCAAGCCTTGGCAGGTCATTGGAGCAGCTGGTGCTCCCGGCGCACGAAGTCACTCTCGGACACCATGCGAAGGTCAAGGAATAGTCGTCATCAGCCGCGACTCTGCAAGTTGGTCGCCCAGAGCGGGCTTGCGCTCCTGCAGCAAGCGGATGATCCCGATTAGGTCGGCGGGCTGGTTGCCGGTCACCCGCCCACGTCCATCCCAAACCGCGGCAATGCGGTACCGATCATTCATGCGGACGATGCGAAAGCGGAGGGGGGAAGTCTTCCTGCCCCCAAAGACCTTGCCGAGGGGATGCCGAAGCTTCGCCAGATCGGTGCTCCCGGCGACGTCGTCCCTGCCGCCAAGGGTGTCTGACACGACCCGGCGAGCGGCTTCAGCGGCGGGGTATTCCTTACCGAGCAAGGCGAACCGAAGCGGAGCATTGGCGAGGACGGCTCGGCACCGAGCCTCATAGTCCCCGAAGGATGCCGGTGGATGGGGGGCCGCGCTTTCCGAGGTCCAACGGAAACTCCCTGCAGCGCGAGTGCTGCGTAGCCCGAGGGTGCCCAGCAATAACCAACCCTCAAGCGCGCGATCAAAACTCGGTTTGAGCCGAGGCTCAAGCCCGCCAAGCCGCGTCAGGATGTGGAGCTCAACAGCTAAGCCAGGGCGTGCGGCAATGCGAGGTGCGTTTGGCCCATCCTGAGGGCTCCTCCCTTGCGGCTTGTGCGGGAGCGATGGAATCCACTCACCCTGCAGCGCGGGATGCCGAACACGAACCACGACCTTGCTGGCGACCGCACCTCCGTGGACCCCGCCGAATACGGACTTTTCATCCTGGGGATTTCCTCCGAGGGCTCGAAACCACCAGTGTAGCTGACCTCGAATTGAAGCAGGGCGGACTTCTATACGATCTTCGTAGGCACCACGGCTGAAGAGGGGAGTCACGAACTCCAGGCGGTAGATACTCATGGCAATGGGGGCGCGTTGAGCTTTTGCCGAAGGGACTCAAGTGAAGCGGCTAGTTCTGGCTTCTTCTTCTTCCATGTCTTCCATCGCTCGCGTTTGTCCTTATGCTCGCCCAGCAACCGAAGCAGCGCCCGCTGCTCGATCTCGTCCCTAGATCCCAGAGTCTTGGCGGCCAAAGCAAATGCCTCGTCGTTCAGCTTTAACATCGCTTCCATCGCCCGATCCTCGGGGGTCAAGCCCTCGAGGCGAGATCTCTCCTTTCGCTCGGCCTCCTGTGTTGCGGCCAGCAATGCGGTTCGCTTGGCCTCGGCTTCGGCTTCGAGGCGAGATTCGAGGACGATCTCCTCC
>JADLFD010000761.1 GCA_020845805.1 Verrucomicrobiales bacterium
AGAGCATGGGTTTGTACGTGATGCGGCGGGAGGTGGCGTTGGAGACGCGGCGGCGCATCGGACACCGTCCGTATCTTCTGGAGCTCGATCCGCTGGAGACCATCGACGTCAACTGGCCGAAGGATTTCGAGCTCGCGCATCTGATCGCGGTGGGGTTGCGCGAGCAGGAGCGGCGTCTGTTCCACAACGTCAAGCTGCTGCTCTCCAGTCCACTGTTGTCGGACGTGATGGACGACCTGGGGGTGAGCGGCGTGTTGTCGAAGGACTTCAAGCTGAACCTGCCCAACGCGAAGATTCTGGGTCGGGCCAAGACCATGCAGATCGACATGTGCAAGGACGACGAGGACTTCCGCAAGATCTACGACAGCCTGAATCTGTACGACCACGTGGTCTCGAACGACATCGTGGTGGTGGCGAATCATGCGCCGGGTTACGCGTTCTTCGGCGAGCTCAACGCGAACCTCGCCATCCGCGCCGGGGCGGTGGGAGCGATCGTGGATGGCGTGACGCGGGATTCGCGGGAGACGTGCGGGATGGGGTTCCCGGTGTTTGCCAAGGGTCACTATTGCCGCGACACGCGCAAACGCGGGGTGGTGCGATCCCGCAACAAGACCATCGTGGTGGACGGGATCAACATCCATAAGGACGATCTGATCTTCGGGGACAACGACGGCATCGCGGTGATACCCAAACAGCACGAGTCGGCCATTCTCAAGGAGTCGCTCGGCCGCAAGGAGAACGAGGGCGACATCCTGCTGGCCATTGCCCAGGGCGCGAAGACGGATGAGTTGGTGACCAAGTTCGGATTGTTCTGAGCCGGACTCGAGACGAGTCGGCGCGCGACCACCGTGGAGCGGTGGTCTTGTTTTTTTTGGCCGGCGTCGGCACCCGTATGCGTGGGGCGACGCCGGCCTCAGGCGCCGCCCTTCCGGGCGGCGTTTTCCTTTTGCCGGGGGCGGGTGGTCAGGGCTGGGGCACGAGCGGGACTTCGAGGATCGGGTAGCGGCGGTGGTTGGTGTGGATCACCAGGCGCGCTCCGGAAGGGGGCGTCGGGGGAGTCCAGCCGGAGGGGAGTCGGACCACCACGATGTGATCGGTGCCTGTGCTCTTCTGGATCTCCGGCATGGTGAACGCAGGTCCACCTTCCAGGACCGCTCCGGAGACGGAGAAATCCGGCATGCCATCCAGACAACGGACCAGCACCTGGTGGTGCCGGTCGCTGGTGAGCGTTCCGGCCGGAAGGGCCAGCCGCGGAGGCGTGACAGTGACGGCGCGATCGACTTCGGCGCGGGCGGCCAGCGCGATGGTTTCGGGCCAGCCGGGAGGCACGGGTTTGGCGAAGGTAAGGCGGAGCACACCCTGTTGCCGGCCGGCGCCGAGGGAGGCCGTGGTGGCGACGGTCAGGTCGTAGATCTTCATCGGCTCCACCTCGTTGACGGAAACGCTGTAGCCGGGGTTCTGCGAACGCACGGATTCGATGCGCACGGGCTCCAGGAGTTCGACCCGCATGACGGCCTGGGTGGCGGACTGGTCGGCGTCGAGTCGGCCAAAGTCGAGGATCTCCGGCGTGATGCGCAGGGGTTTCCAGGCGAGTCCTTTGACACGCAGTTCGGTGCTGGGCACCCGGGCGTTGCTGTGGAGCGTGATGGCTTCGTCGAAGGCGCCTTCCTCGCGTGGGACGCCGAAGGTGAGTTCCACCGTGCCGGTCTTGCCGGGCGCGATGGGATTCATCATGCCCTGGCCGACGCGCCCGCCGGGTGGCAGGCGCGCGCGCGTGAGTTGGAGCGTGGCCTGACCGAGGTTGGTGTACACCAGCGCGAACGTCCGCGTGGTGCCGGCGAAGACGCGACCCAGGTCGACCACTTCCGTGGCCAACCGCAGTTCCGGGAGGCGTTTCCGGGCTAGGCCGAGGTTCTTTTCGAGCACCGCGAAGATCTCTCCGGACCCGTCGGGCGCACCGACGATGATCTCATGGCCGATGATCATCTGCGGGATATTGCCGCTGCCGGCCTTGGCCTTGTTGGCGGCGTGAACCCCGCGGGCAAGGGCGAAGAGGTTGGTGGTCCAGCTCCGGTGTGCGGAGAGGGCGGGGTCGAGGCGCCCGGTGCCGAGCTGTTGCTCGAGGACGGTGCGCACGGCCTCGGGTTTGAGCGGGATGCGTTCCGAATACAGGTCATCCGCGACCCGGCGCCAGACGGCGGGGTCGGTGCGCCAGGTGGCGAGCATCAACGTCTGGATCTGTTCCGAGTCGCCGCCGTGATGGCTGGGGAGCATGACGAAACCGAGTTCCTGGTCGTCGAAAGCCTCGTGGATATCGCCGAGCATCTTATGCGTCGCGCGGCAGAACTTGCAGGTGTAGTCGGAGATCATCACCACCAGGTGCGTGGCGTCGGGCGACCCGAAGAGGGGAAGATCCTGGGGATCGAGTTTGAATTTGCCGTCGTGCAGCGGGATGAGCCGTTTTCCCGGCGGGGTGATCGTGGTGGTGGTGGTGGTGGTGGGCGCGGTCTCGCCGGAGTTCGTCGTGCCGGCTTCACGGGGCAGGAGGGCCGGGGTGGGCGTGGAGGTGGCGGTGGGTTCCATGGCGACGCGGAGCGCCTTGGGGGGGGCGGGTTCCGGGCCGAGCGATTGTACCGTGATCATGCCCGCCAGCGTGGCGACGGCGAGAGCGGCAGCGGCGGGCCAGACACGCGGCGGGCGGGCGGAAGCAGGCGACGGTGACGGCGCGGGTGCGCGGCTATTTGCGGGTTTGGCCGGGGTTGCGGCGGTGGAAGGGGGGAGGGAGTCGCGTCGCCAAGCGGCGGCCATGAACACGGCGCCGAGCGTGGCAATGGAGTGGGTGGCGCAGCACCAGGGGCAGAACGCCTTCAGCACCCAGATTTGCAGCGCCACGAACCACGCGGCCGCGCCCGGAATCAGAAGGGCGAGGGTGGTGGCGAGGGTGCGGAGGCCGCGTTGGGTGGGTAGGAACGGGCGGGAGCCGAGGATGGCGAGGAGCAGATACGCCGCGGTGCCGAACAAACCCACGGGCGCGCCGAGGGCCTTGGACCATTTGCTGCCCAGGACCACGGCGCAGCCGCCGGCGTCGCAACCGGGGATGCCGCCGGCGCGCTGGGATTGCACTGCCAGGTAAGTGGAAACCAGCGCGGCCGCCCCGAGCAGGATCAGTGCGGTGGACCGGAACGGTTGGGAGCGTCTCGGGACGGAGGCGGAGGCGGAGGCGGAAGTGGAGCGGGCCATGGAAGGGAAGTGGAGCGGGGAAGTGAGGGCGCTGGGAGTAGGGCGGGGTGGTTGGGTTTCAGCGGGGCGGGGCGGCCGCCTGGAATTCCTCCAGCGCCTTGTTCAGTTGTGCCTTGGCGCGCGGATCGTCGGTCAGGGTGAGTGCGGCGCGCTCGGTGGCGATGGCGGCTTCGACGTTGCCGCTCATGAACTGGGCGCGGGCGAGGGTGTCTTTCGCGGAGATATCCTTGCCCC
>JADLFD010000762.1 GCA_020845805.1 Verrucomicrobiales bacterium
GGCGAAGGAACCGTCGGCGCCCTCTACGACCGCAACGGCACCCTCCTGACGCCGTCCATGGCTCGTCTCGATCTCCTCCAGCAGATCGGGGACGAGGATGATCCGGACGTGATCTACCTCCCCGGCCGCGACGCGTTCCTGTACCTGTCGAACACCGACAATTCCAACGGCTCCACCGGCACTCTCGGAAACCGCGTGGTGGGCTCGCTCGTCGAGGCCGCCCCGGATGCCGGCGGGAAACTCGTCGTGCGCCCCGAGCAGCCGCTCTCCGATGGCGAACCCGCCGGTCGCGCCGAAGGTCACCCGGCGTCCATCGAGAATCCGTTCAACGGACAGCTCATCACCGCCTACGACGGCGGCAACGGCACCGCGGTGGGTGACCTGTCCTACTTCGACCTCGGCACCGCACCGAACTACACCTTCACCGCGGCCCAACCGGAAGTGCCCTATCTCAATGGTGCCTCCGGTGACCCGCTCACCCACCAACACCCGCAACTCGCCGCCGATCCCAACTCGGGGGTGATCCTCGTCGGGTTCAATGCCGCCGGCAGCACCATCGGAATCCCCGACGGCTACGTCTTCCTGGCACTGGGTCCGGACGGCCAGCCGCTGCCCAGCCAGCTGGGAGCGCCGTACCTGCTCGCGGATTCGCCCGGCGGACTCGGCACCACAGTCAACTTCCACACGCTCCGCTACTCGCCCACGGCCGATGCGTTCCTCGCCGCGTTCACCAGCAATCCCGGCGTGACCTACCTCGCCTCGTTGCAGGTCACCTCGTCCCACCTCGCTCCCACGACAGCGCCTTCGCTGACCGTCGCGCGCTCGGGCGCCAACCTGCTCCTCTCGTGGCCCGCTGCGGCCACGGGTTACCAACTCGACGCCTCGGCCTCTCTCGTCCCGGCCGCCTGGCAGCCCGCGGGATTGACTCCGACGGTCAATGGCGACCGCCAACAGGTCACCGTGACGCCCAACGCCGGGCCGCGGTTCTTCCGGCTCTCGAAGCCTTGAACCGCGTTCGCAATTAAGCGCCCCCGTGTCGAGTCATCGGCCGGGGATCCCAAGCCTCCGCTCGCCCCGCGCGCGGAGGCTTTCGCGTTCTCCAGCCGTCCACATCAGAAGGCGGGAACCCGGGACATGCTCCCCGACTGGCGCCGTGCGCGCATTCCGCTAGTCTCACGCCGGTCGATGTCCGGAGCACCCATGCGGATCGTCCAACTCACTCCCGGCGCGGGCGGTATGTTCTGCGGCAACTGCCTTCGCGACAACGCGCTCGTCGCGGCGCTGCGGCGTCAGGGACACGAGGTCACGATGCTGCCCCTCTACCTGCCGCTGAAAACCGATGAGCCCGACCAGTCCCTCGGCAAACCGGTCTTCTTCGGCGGGATCAACGTCTACCTGGAACAGCAATCCGCCCTCTTCCGCCGACTGCCCCGCTGGCTCCACCGGCTCCTCGATTCCCCGCGCCTGCTGCGCTGGGTGGGCACCGCCGCCGCGCGCACACGCCCGGAGGACGTCGGCGAGCTCACCGTCTCCATGCTGCGCGGTGAACTCGGCCATCAACGACGCGAGATCGATGAACTCGTCGCCTGGTTACGCGACCATGAGCGTCCCGAGGTGATCAGCCTGTCCAATGCGCTGCTCGCCGGTTGCGCCCGCCAGCTGAAGCGCGAACTCGGCGCGCGCCTCGTCATCACCCTCCAGGGCGAGGAAGCCTTCCTGGATGCCCTCCCCCCGCGCGAACGCGAAGCCGCCTGGAACCTCGTCGCGGAACGGGTGGCGGAAGCCGACGTCCTCGTCACCCCCAGCCACTATTACGCACGCCGCCTCGCCCAGCGACTGCACCTCCCCGAAAGCCGATTCCACGTGGTCCCCAACGGCATCCAGCTCGCCGGCTGGGAAGTCGCCCCCTCCCCACCCCAACCCCCTCGCATCGGTTTCCTCGCCCGCATGTGCCAGGAGAAGGGCCTCGACCTGCTCGTGGACGCCTTCCTCGATCTTCGTCGACGCGGACGCGTCCCCGGCACCCGCCTCGCCGTGGCCGGCAGCCTGGGACCCAGCGACGAAGCCTTCGTGACAGAGCAAAAGCGCAAGCTCCAGGCGGCCGGACTCCTCGGCGAAACCGAGTTCCATCCCAACCTCGATCACCCCGCCAAACAGCGGTTCCTGCGCGATCTCACCGTCTTCTCCGTGCCCGCTCACTACGGGGAAGCTTTCGGACTCTACCTCGTCGAGGCCATGGCGGCCGGCGTGCCGATCGTGCAGCCCGACACCGGCGCGTTCCCTGAAATCCTCGCCGACTCGGGGGCCGGCATTCTCTGTCGTGCCCACGATGCCGCCGATCTGTCCCAACGACTGGAACAAGTCCTCGTCCAGCCAGAGCTCGCCGCCCGCCTCTCCACCGCGGGACGCCGAGCCGCCGAGGAGCGTTACCACAGCGACGCCTCGGCCCGCGCCTTCGCTGCTCTGCTGGTCCCCCGGACCGCGGTTCCCTCCACTCCCGCCCCCACCGCCGGCTGACCCGCGCCCACCTTTTTCCCATGCCCAGCGAATTCACGATTACCCGGTCGGTCGAGTTCTCCGAGACCGACATGGCCGGCATCATGCACTACTCCAACTTCTTCCGGTACATGGAGGCCGCGGAGCATGCCTTCTTCCGCTCCCTCGGGCTGTCCATCGCCGATCCCCGCGGCGAGCCGCGCCTGGGCTGGCCGCGAGTCCATGCGTCGTGCGATTACCATCGCCCGCTGCGCTTCGAGGATCGCGTGGAGATCCGGCTGAAGGTGGTGGAGAAGAGATCCAAGGCCCTGACCTACGAGTTCACCTTCCGGAAGGCGGATGATGCCGCCGGCACGGACGTCGCCCGCGGGCGTCTCACGGTCGTCTGCGTGGCCCACCATCCTGACGGCACCATGCGCGCCACGCCCATTCCCGAAGCCATCGCGAGCCTGATCCAGGTCGACGCGTAACCGTCCCGCTCACCCATGCCCGTCAGCGCGGACTCACGTCCGCGACTACTCCTCGTTCCGTTCCGTAGCCGCCGTCGTCAGACGGCGCTCACTCGCTCGACCGCCCCCGCTCATTCCATTCGCCAATGCCATTCAGCGCGGACTCACGTCCGCGGCTACTCCTCGTTTCGTTCCGTAGCCGCCGTCGTCAGACGGCGCTCACTCGCTCGACCGCTCTCGCTTCCGCTCATTCCATTCGCCAACGCCAGCCAGCGCGGACTCACGTCCGCGGCTACTCCTCGTTTCGTTCCATAGCCGCCGTCGTCAGA
>JADLFD010000763.1 GCA_020845805.1 Verrucomicrobiales bacterium
ACCAGCCGCCGCTGCCATCGTAGTACTCGCGGGACTGGCTGAACCCGCCCTTCACAAATCCTTTTTCGGGATCGGAGAGTTCGAGGCGGACGGCATAGTCCTCATTGTCGAACATGCTGCGGCCATCGACTTTGAAGATGCCGCGTTTGCCGATGTCCTTTTCGAAGTGGAAATCCTCGACGCCACCGAAGGCCGACGCGGGAAGTCCGAGGCGGCGCTGGGCGGCGGCCTTATTGCCGTCCACGATGAGCCCGCCCACGGAGACGTTGAACCAGTTGCGGAAGTCACCGGGCGCGGCTTCGAGGGCAGCCGGTTCGGCGTCGGCCTTTTCCTTCGCCTCGGCCTCCTTCCCTTCGGAGGCAGGCTGGTCAGGTGCTTTGTCCTTGGCGTCCGCGGCAGCGGCGGCGGCGGGGGCCTCGGTCTTGGGTTCCGGATCGGCCGCGGGGGCGAGGGCCGGCAGGCCGAGCGCGAGCAGCGCGGCGATGGTGGCACGCAGGCGGAAAGGGGAGGCGGGCCGCGGGTTCAGGGAGTCGATGGATTTCATGGCGGCGTCGGAGTTAGAACCTAAGGGACGAACTCACCTGGGAGCCGTGCACGGCTTCGTGGCAACCTGCGCTCCAGCAGGTTCCGCGCGAGAGGAAGGTGGAGTGGTCGATGGTGCCGATGGCGATACGGCCAGGGGCGGACTGTTGCTGGAAATGGCACTTGAGGCAGAGGATGGCGCCGCGCTCGGAGAGCATGCGTTGATTGACTGAGCCGTGCGGGTGGTGACAGGTGACGCATCCTTCACGCAGGGCTTCGTGTTCGAAGACGTGGGGTCCCCGTTGCGCAGGATGGCACTGGAGGCAGTTGTCGTTTTCGGCCAGGAGCTGCGTGCCGCCCGCCTTGTGGGCACCGCCGCGATGCGGGTCGTGGCAGGTGCCGCAACCCATGCGCCCGTCCATGACAGGGTGGCTGTTCACGAGCGCGAATTGCCCCCGCAGATTGGCGTGGCATTCAAAGCAGGATTCCGGATTGCGCTGCGGGTTGACCACCGTCTTGGCGGCACCGCCGCTCTCGACATGGACGCTGGCGGGACCGTGGCACGATTCGCAGCCGACATTCACTGCGTTCGGGCCACGTGCGATGAGAGTGGCGTGGGCGGAGCTGCCGAAGTGTTTGTTGATCTGCTCGTGGCACTGGGCGCAGCTCTCGGTACCCACATAGCTGGCTCCGGAGATTGAGGGGGGCATCACCACCGTTCGCGTGACGGTCGACGCGCAAGAGACTGCGATCGCAGCCACCCAGCCTGCGGCGGCAATGACCCCGAGCTGGCGGGCATGATGTTGGAGGAATCGTCGTGCGGACTCGAGGAAGGGGGGGCGTGTGGGGATCATGTTTTCGAGGCGGCCTCGACGAAGCCACGGATGGATGAAATCACGGCGGACAGGTGCATGGAATGGCGGGGTGCCGCCGGGTACCCACGGAACTCCCTGGGTTCCGTCCGGGGTCGGAATTGATGGCGACCACCCGTTCGGGGTTGGAGCGCAGCATCAAGCATTGGCATCCGCTTACTCCCCGGATGTTACTTCGGGCAAGTGTGAAGTGATGAAGACTTTAAACAGGATCAATCAGCTCTCATTAACCTGATTCCTCCGGTGGGGGACCGGTCTGGACGACGCGGGGTGCTCATCTCGTCGCGCAGAACGGCGGCTGGGCGGTTCGTGCGGACAGGTTTCGGGAACGCCAGGTTGGCCGAAGGGTCGGCGGCTCAGCCGGGGCTGGGTGCGGGGTCCGACCAGTGGCGGAAATCGACGGCGGGAAAGGCGGGATCAAGTGACTCAAGTTCCGCGAGACGTGGTTCGTCGATGCGCGTGGCGGTGAGTTGCTCGTGGAGTTCGATGAAGCGCAGCAGGTGCTGGGTGACCCGCTGGCGCGCATAGTCGGGGCTGGTGCCGGTTCTCAGAATAAAAGGCCAGTCACTGGCTTGTGCCAGCAGCAGTTCCCGCGCCGCCTGATTGAGGGCGCGTCGGGTGAGGGGGTCGGGATCGGGGAATCGCTGGACGAGGTCGCGCATACGTTCCATGGCGACGTCGACGTGGGGCAGAATCCATTCGTTGGATTCGTTGAGCCAGACGCGATAGTAGCCTTCCTCGCCCCAGGTGGATTCGGCGGGGACACCCACCTGCTGGGTGGGCTGCTCGCGCAGGTAATCGATCGGCGTGACCAGTCGGAAGACATCCTGGTCGCAGGCCGCCTTGCGCACGAACAGGTCGAGGAAGGTGGGGCCCTCAAACCACCAATGGCCGAACAGCTCGGCGTCGTAAGGGCAGACCACGATGGGGGGACGTTCCAGCACCCCGGCCAGGTGTGCCACCTGGTGTAGTCGGGCCTGCAGGAAGTGCGAGGCATGGTCGTCCGCGGCGCGGAAGGCAGCGGCGCGGTCGTAGATCTGTTTTTCTCCCTCCGGGCCGACGGCGATGGCGTGGTATTTGATGCCGGTGAATCCGCGATGATCGGGCGACGGAAGCGCGGGGCGGACGTAGTCGAATTCGAGATCGAAACCCACGTCGCGATAGAAGTCGCGATAGCGCGGGTCGCCTGGGTATCCGGCGTCGCGGCTCCAGACCTGCTTGGCGGATTCGAGGTCACGGCCGAATGCGGCCAGGCCGTTGGGCGTGAAGATCGGCGCGAACACCCCGTACCTGGGGCGTGGGGTGGCGTGCAGCAGGCCATGCGAATCCACCATGAACCAGCGCAGTCCGGCCTCCTGGAGCGCCAACTCGATACCCTCGGCGTAGGCGCACTCCGGCAGCCAGATTCCCTGCGGGTCGCGTCCAAAGCAGCGGCGGTAATCGTGGCGCGCGGTTTGGAGCTGGCCGCGGATCGAGGAGGGGTGCGCGTGCAGGAGGGGGAGAAGGGCGTGCGTGGCGGCGGTGGTGATGATCTCGAGGATTCCGTCATCCTGGAGTTGGCGGAACGCATCCACCAGATC
>JADLFD010000764.1 GCA_020845805.1 Verrucomicrobiales bacterium
CGTAGCGCGGTGGTGAACCCGGCGAGTTGCGTGGGCTCGAGCCGGATGCTGTCGTCGAAGTACAGCCCACCGAGTGATTGCGCGTGGGCGGCGCGGAGGTGCGTGCGCGGGAGTGGGGACCAGGTGGCGCCGAGCCGAGGCGCGAGGAGATCGCGGGAGCGCGAGGCCGTCGAGAGCGGCGGAAGGTCGGCGTTGCCGGGGTGGCGCAGGTGGTGATAACCGGCGCCCGCGGTGAATCGAAGTTGAGGCAGGGGGCGCCAGGAGTAATCGGCATAGACATCGACGCGTTCGAGGGCGGTGTCGAGGTGCTGGCGCGCGAAGGCCGGAGGCAAGGGGCCGGTGAGCGTGGCGTCGGTATCGAGGTCGCCGGACTGGTAGCGCACGCCGGCGACGACACCCTGTTCCGGCGATTCCCAGAGGTGCTGCGCTTCCACGGAGCGCAGGGCGTAGGTGGAGCGTTGCTCGAGGTCGAACGCCGCGCGCTCGGTGTCGACGGCGGTGATGACGCCGCCGGATTGTCGCAGGAACAGGATGGGGCGCCGCGCGTCGGAGAGGCTGAGATCGTCGTGCAGCCAGGAGGCCAGGAGGAGCGTGTGGTTGGCCGGGGACCAGGTGTGATGCCAGCCGACGTACCCATGCGGCTCCTGGCGCTGGGTGACGTCGAGGTCCGGGTCGGTGGTGGCGGGATCGGCATGGGTGAAGACGTCTCCGGACTCCGTGTGCGCGGTCCCGATCTGCAGGTAGAGCTCGTCGTCCGGCGCGACCTGTTGTTTCACCTGTAACGAAAGCCGGCGCTGGTCGAGGTGGGCGTTGGGATGATCCCCCGGGTGCGAGCCGTACTGGAAATCCAGCGCGTAGGACAATCGGTCCACGGTGCCGAACGCCGTGGCGAGCTGATCCCAGTCCCCGCCACTCTGGTACTCGGTGAAGGAGCTGAACCCCAACGGGCGCGAGGCGAAGTAGCGCAGCCGATCGTGCTGCGAGAGTTGCTGCGAGAGATTGCCGGCTTCCACAGGGGCGAGGAGGTTGGCCAGCAACAGCTCGCTTTGCCGCGGCGTCTCGAAGCGGAGGTTCGCGCGCCAGGGATCCTCACGAAACTGGAGCGATCGCGCGAGGAGCAGGTGCGCAGAGAAGTTGGCCGCGTCCTCCTGAACCGCGCGAGCGGCCAGGGCGCGGGCGGGAGCTTCCAATCCCACGGCATGGAAGAGGGAGGCCAGGTCGGCGCTTCGGGA
Organism: Verrucomicrobiales bacterium; assembly: GCA_020845805.1. Taxonomy (GTDB): domain Bacteria; phylum Verrucomicrobiota; class Verrucomicrobiia; order Limisphaerales; family CAIMTB01; genus CAIMTB01. The sequence continues at coordinate 1,233 of JADLFD010000764.1, forward strand.
AGAGCGATCGCGATCGAGCAGTCGCCGCGAGCGGAGGACACTGCGCCGATCATTGAGCTCCAGGGAGCGTTCCAGCTGACGCACCGCCTCGTTCGGACGGGAGTTCTGGAAGCGTTCGAGCGCCGAGAAGAGCCTTGGCGTCGGATCCCCCGGGTCCAGGGTCGAGGCCAGTTCCAGTTCGCTCGCGGCGCGCGTCGCGTCGCCGGCTTCGGCCCAGGCCCGTCCCAGGTAGGACCGCAATTCTGCGCGATTAGGTTCCAGCGCCGTGGCGACCTGCAGTGCCTGGCGTGCCGATTCCGGATCCGACATCCGACCCGCGGTCAAGGCACGCCCCAGCCACGCGTTGCCCAGGGCGCCATCGAGTTCCAGCGCGCGATCGAAGGCGGAGCGGGCTTCCCGCGGCCGGGATCCAGCGAGCGCCAGAAAGCCCTGCAGGGCATGACCCGTGGCGCTCTCCGGGGCGAGCTGGAGCCCGCGTTCCAGCGCTTCGAGAGCGGCGCGACGGTGTTCGAAAGTGTGTTCCAGTTCCGCGACGCGGATCCAGGCGGGACCAAAAGTCGGCGCCAGCTCGGCCGCCTTTCGTGCGGCGGCCAGCGCAGCGGGCAGGTCGGAACGGGATTGGAGGTAATAGGAACGTGCGAGCCATCCACTAGCCGTGGAGGGGGACGTTGGGGCCTCCATCGTTTGGAAGCGGACCGCGGCAAGCAGTTCACGGAGGGCATCGCCGGTTGGGGAAGGGAGGGGAAGCCGGGCCAGCCAGCCTTCGGCAGCTTCAATTTCCGCGGCGGCGATCAGAAGCGCCGCGTGGTAGGCCGTGGCGTCCGGGCTGCCCTCCGGCAATGGACCGGGATGCCGTTCCCACGCTTCGCGCGTGGCTCCGCGGCTCCAGGCGTCGAGCGAGGCCGCCAGCGCCTGGCGTTCCGACGGGCTGAGCGTGAGGTCCGCGGGGACGAGCACCACCGGATAGTAGAGGCACCATTGAATGAGATTGGCGGCCAGGATGAGGCGGCTGACCCGGGGCGGTTGTCCGCGTCGCAATTCCACCAGGTCCCCCGTCTTCAGCGTCACCTGATGCGTGTCCTGCTGGATCTCCACCACCCCGTCCAGCAGCGCGAGCGAGGAGGCGTCGGTTTCCGGTCCTGAGGACAGCACGAACTCGGTCCCTCGGATCGCCCCGGTGGCGACGGGGGTTTCGAACTCGATGTCCGAAGGCGCTTCGCGATCGAGGAAGAACAAGCGTCCGAGATCGAGTCGGAAGCGCTTGGTCGCGGGAGCGGATCGCGGCGGTTGCACGACCACGAGGCTGGAGGGGCCGAGGCGTAGGACGCTGCGATCGGAGAACTGGAGCGTGGCGCGGCTCGCCGCGTGGGTGCGGACCCGGGATCCGAGGGGCAACGCCTGGCCGACGCGCGCCACGTGCCAGTCGGCTTGGCCGGCGGTGGCGAGTTCGACCTGACCACTCACTTCCACGAGCCGACTGGGTTCGCTGGAGGGGGCGGAGGTGGGAGAGGTGAGGGGGGTGGCGGGGACCGCGGCGTCCGCCCCGGGTGGGAGCCAGGCGACGCAGAGCCAGGCTAGGGTCCACCATCGCAGGAGCGGCCACGGCCAGCGGACTGGACTGGGGGCGGGTTCCCTTCCCGCGGAGGCGGGAGACGGCGAGGCGCTCACGGCGTGGCGGGGGGCTGACCGGCTTGGCGCAGCTCGGGCCACTTTTCCAGGCGCCGGAGCAGGGCCTGGTGCGTGATGCCGAGTCGCGCGGCGGCACGGCGGATGCCGCCTTGCGCGGCGACGAGGGCCTCCTGGATCGCCAGGTACTCCCCTGCCTCCAGCGGAGGCAGTGGGCGAGCCGGAGGCATCACTGCGGTGGCTGGGGATGTCCCGGCCGCCGCGGAAGTCGGTGGGGTGGCGGTGGCGGTGCGGTTCAGCCAGACACGGTCGACGGCGAGCCACGCGGCATCCGCGGGAGTGCGCAGGAGGGAGCGTTCCAGGAGATTGCGCAGTTCGCGCACATTGCCCGGGAACGGGTATCCGGCGAGCGCTTCGATGTCCTCCGGACGAAGACGCGGGTGGGGACGCTCGTACTTTTCCGCGAGTTGCCGCAGCAGGAGTTCGGTCAGCGCCGGGATTTCGCCCAAACGATCGCGCAAAGGCGGGAGGTGGATGGTGAAGACGTCGAGACGATAGAGCAGGTCCTCGCGGAACCGGCCGGCGGCGACTTCTGCGGGCAGGGAGCGGTTGGTGGCGGCTACCAGCCGCGCCTGGAACCGGCGGGTGGTGGTGGCCCCGAGTGCACGAAACTCCCGCGCCTCGAGAAACCGGAGCAACTTGGCCTGGAGGGCGAGGGGGACCTCTCCGATTTCGTCCAGGAACAGCGTGCCGCGGCGTGCCGCGGCCGCCAGACCTTCGCGGGTTTTGTCCGCGCCCGTATAGGCCCCGCGCTCGGCGCCGAAGAGTTCCGACTCGAACATCTCCGCGGGAATCGCAGCGCAGTTGACCGGCACGAAGGGAGTGTCCACCGACGCCTGCGGATGCGTCAGGGCGTGGAGCGCGCGCGCGGCGGCGTCTTTGCCGGAGCCGGTTTCTCCGGTGAACAGGACCGTGGCGGTGGCATGACCAGCCGCCTGGCGCAGCGCGATATCGACTTCACGCATGGCCGGGGACGACGCCACCATCTGGTGGTCGTCCCGGGTGGGAACCCGCAGCCGCTCGAGCCGCGCGCGCGCGCGTCGCACACAAGCGAGGAAGGCATCGCGATCGACGGGTTTCGCCAGGTAGTCGAACAGCCCGTTGCGCGTCAGTTCCACCGCGTGCGCCAGTTCCGGGAGTCCCGTCAGGACTATGACCGTCTGCGACGGATTCGGTCGCGTGACCTCGAAGTAAAAGTCGAAGCCCTTGCCGTCCGGAAGGTGATTGTCCAGGACGACGAGTTCGAAGGATCTCTGGAGCAGATGCGCGCGTGCCTTGCCGAGGGTGCCCGAGTGACACACCTCGAATCCCTCGTCCGCGAGCACCTCCTGGATGAGGGTCGCGAAACCGGGATCGTCCTCCACCAGGAGGCAGGTCGGACGCCGCGAGGGCGCCGGTGTGGGGGCGGGCGAAGCATCCATGGGGACTTCCAGCGTCAGGAGCATGGCAAGAAGGAGAG
>JADLFD010000765.1 GCA_020845805.1 Verrucomicrobiales bacterium
ACTCCCTCGCCCCCATCAAATCCATCGCCGGCAGTCTCGGTACATTGCTCAAGCGTCAAAAACGCGCCCCGGACTGGGAGGATGATCTGCGCGGCGGTCTTGAGATCATCGAAGCGCGGGCGGATGGCCTGGCGCGCTTCATGCAGGCCTATGCCCGGCTGGCACGCCTTCCCCAGCCGGTGCGTTCACCCTGCCCGATTCCGGCGCTGGTGCACCGGGTGGTGGCCTTGGAACAGCGCCTGCCTGTGGTGGTGACCGGAGGACCCAATGTCACGGTGGATTGTGATGGCGCCCAGATCGAACAGGTCCTGATCAATCTCACCAAAAATGCCGTCGAGGCCGTCCTCGAACGGGTCGGCGCCGAGGCGCCCCCGTCGTCGGTCGGAGTGCGCATCGGATGGAAACGAGGAACGCAAGGCCTGGAGATCTCGGTGGAGGATGACGGACCGGGGATCGCCGAAACGTCCAATCTGTTTGTACCGTTTTTCACGACCAAACCGGAAGGCTCCGGAATCGGTCTGGTGCTGTGCCGGCAGATTGTCGAAAATCACGGAGGCACCCTGGTCTTGACCGACCGGGGCACAAGCCGCGGCTGCATTGCCCGGATCACGCTGCCGGTCGGGCAGTCCGATCCCGCCTGAACCGGCGTTCGGGTGCGAACACGGACAGCCGGTCGGGGGGATCGTTTCGCCGGAGGAATCAGGAGGACGGTAACAGCAGAATATTGGATACGTCGACGCCGTTGCGCTCGAGCCTACCCTGAAGCACCTTCGGGCCCACCCGCTGTCCGGTCGACGCCGCACCTTCGCGCAATCGGATGCCCTTGACCCCGTCGACGACAATCGGTTGGCCATTGGGCTGCAACAGACTGCCTCCCGTGATTCCGATTTCAGTCTCAAGGGAGGTTGCGAGCACCGGAACCGCGGAGGTGAAGGCGGCAATGTCGCTGAGAAACACGGTGTCGGCCCGGATTCCCTGCGCCCAGAGTCCGGTCGCCCCGGAGGAGGCCTCGAATCGCGCATTGCCCAGGCGGAGTCCGTTCACGCGTCCCGCGGAACTGTGTACCCCGAGGGCGCGGAGGGAGGCCCATCCCTCGTAGGTGACATCCGGTCGGACCGCGCCGGGATTGTTGGCGGGACCGACCGAGTAGGCCGACATGTGGGTCGTCTCGTCTGTGTCCGCCAGGATCAACGTCGCCTGACCCTGCATGTAAAGAACACCGGGTTGTTGGTAGAGGGTCGGTGTGGCGGGTCCGGTCGCGGCCTCAAGGAGCACCGTCAGCGTCCCCTTGCCGGCAAGTTCGACCTGCACAATGTCACCCTGCGGATCGATGAACGACATGCGAGAGATCTGTCCGGGGTCGGCTGTGAGCGCCCCAGCCGTTCCTTCGAGCAAGAACTGGTCGTAGGCGTTGCCATTGGGATGGGCGATGTTCTGCCACTCAGGGCGGGTGCCGACAGAACCGGCAAGTTTGCTGGAGAGAGCAAGACCGACCACCGCCGGACGGCTCATCCGCGTGCCCCCGCTGTTAGTTAGCTCGGCCATGTAGATGCCTGCCTGGGCCACCGCCAGGGAGGGTAACACGAGTCTCGCGCTGTTGGAGTTGGGCACCGGGGTGCCGTTGTGCCACCAGCGGTAGAAAATAGAACCGGGGGCGTCGCTGGAGCCCACCTCGAGGGTCACGGCGCTGCCGAGGGTCGCGGTGGTGCTCACGGGTTGCTGACTGAGGGTCGGCAACGGCACGATGTCGAGGTAGGCGGCGGCGCTGCGCACGGAGTCGATCGCATTGCTGACGACCACCGTGTAGCTGCCCACATGTTCAGTCCCGACGCGCGGAATCGTCAGCTGCGGGCCGGTTTCTCCGGGGAGATTGGCCGAATTCCATTGCCACTGATAGGTCATCGGCGCGGTTCCCGTCACCTCCACCGAGAAGGTGGCCGGACGTCCCAGCGCCACCGCCTGCGTGGTCGGCTGCCGGACAATCATGGGAGGGGAGACGACGGTCAGTACGATGGGCGTGGTGGGGGCGTTGCCAACCGCATTGCTCACCCGGAAGGTGTACGTGGCTGCGTCCTCAAGCTTCACCACGGTGAAGCGGAGCGACGGCAGCACCTCATTGGGCATCAAAATGCCGTTCTTGAACCAGGCAAAGGTGTAGGGGACGGTGCCCGAGACGGAAACGTCGAGCACGATGGTCCTGCCTGCCACCACGGTCTGGGAGGCCGGCTGTGACACGATCGCTGGTGGCTCCAGCACTTCCACCAAGGCGGCCACACTGGTGACGGAGCCGACCGAATTGGTCACCACCACCGCGTAGTTGCCTGTCTGTGACGAAGCGATGTTCTCCAGAGTGTAGGTCGATCCCGTCGCTCCAGGGATGGGCGTGCCGGCCCGCTGCCACTGGTAAAGCAAGGTCGGACTTCCCGCCGCCACCACGCGCAATTCCACCCGCGAACCGGCCGCAACCAACTGCCCTTGCGGCTGGGTGACGATGCTGGGCGGATCCAGGACGGTCAGCGTTGCCTCCGGACTGGTGGCCGTCCCCGCTGCGTTGGTCACCCGGACCGAATAGTTCCCGGAGTCTCCGGTTCGTACCGCCGCGAGCACCAGCTGGGAGAGGGTCTGTCC
>JADLFD010000766.1 GCA_020845805.1 Verrucomicrobiales bacterium
TCGCCTACCTCGACGCCACGGCAGCCCGCGCCGTCATTCGCGATTTCGCCATCCCGCAGCAGGTCGGCCCCGGGGAATCAGACGCCCGCCCGGTGCTGCCTTCGTTTTGCTACGAGTGGGCGGAAGGTGAGGAGCCTCCCCAACCCGCAACCCCCGGCGGGGCCTCTCGCGCCGCGTACGTGGTAGGCGAATTCGCGCGTGCACGCGGTCTGCAATCCCCCGGCCGTCTCGTCGCCTCCGCCAAATCCTGGCTTTGCCACCCCGGCGTCCATCGCACGTCGCCGCTGCTCCCCTGGCAGGGTGCTCCCGAGGTGACCCGCATTTCGCCGGTCGAGGCGAGCACGCGCTATCTCGTGCATCTGCGCGAAGCCTGGGATGCCGCCTTCCCCGCCGAACCGCTGGCGAGACAGGACCTCGCCCTCACCGTGCCGGCCTCGTTCGACGAAGTCGCGCGCGAGCTGACCGTGGCGGCCGCTCATAAGGCCGGGCTCTCACGTCTCACGCTGCTCGAAGAACCGCAGGCCGCCTTCTATGCATGGATGGCCGAACACAGCCGCCCGGAGGAACCCGCCCGCCAACCCGGGAGAATCACCCTGGTCTGCGACGTGGGCGGGGGCACCTCCGACTTCACCCTCATCGAGGCGCGCCCCACCCAGGAGGGCAGCATCCGATTCCATCGGCTCGCGGTGGGAGACCACCTCCTCCTCGGCGGAGACAACATGGATCTCGCCCTCGCCCACCACCTCGAGGCGCGGCTGAATCCCGCCGGGCGACTCGATCCACGCCGCTGGGGCCTGCTGCTGCAGGCCTGCCGCGCCGCCAAGGAACAGCTGCTCCGCCCCGAGGCACCGGAGACCTGGGGCATCAGCATTGCCGGCGGCGCCCGCGTCGTCGGGGGTGCGCTGCAAACCCAGCTCACTCGCGACGAAGTAGGCACCCTGTTGCTCGATGGATTCTGTCCGCGCGTCGGCGCCCATGAACGTCCCGCCACCACGCGCTCCGGATTCCGCGAATTCGGACTCCCCTACGCGGCCGACCCCGCCATCACGCGGCACCTGGCCGCGTTCCTCGCCGACCACGCGGATGCCGCGCATGCCGCGAACGGGCGCCGAGGACTCCCGGACTTCATCCTCTTCAACGGTGGCGTCTTCGAATCCCCCAGCCTCCGCGACCGGATACTGGAAGTGCTCAACGCCTGGCGGCTGGAGCTGGCGCCTGAATCCGCGCCCATCCTCGCCTTGCCGCATCGACGACTGGACCTCGCCGTGGCCCGCGGCGCCGCGTACTCGCGCTGGTTACGCCATCAACCTCAGGCCCGCATTGCCGCCGGCTTGGCGCGCGCCCACTACATCGCCATCGGCACCCGAAATGCCGATCAACCCGCCGCCGTCTGCCTTGCCCCAGCCGGACTTGAGGAAGGCCAGGAGATCGTGCTGCCCCAACACTTTCAGCTGCGCCTGCGGCAACCCGTCGAATTCTCGCTCTACCAGTCCAGCACTCGCCTCAATGATCGCGCCGGGGATCTGGTGGCCGTGGACCCCGCCCAACTCACCGGCCTGCCCCCCATCCGCACCGTGGTGACCGCCGGACGCACCAAGGAGGCTGAGACCGCCGAGGTCCAGTTGCACGCGCGCCTGACCGAGATCGGAACCCTCGATCTCCGCTGTGCCGAGGCCGAAGGACGCCGTTCCTGGAAACTCGAATTCGATGTGCGCGGCCAATCCCCTCGTGCCGTCGACGCCGTCCGCCCCCCGACGGTTTCCCTGGGTGGCGAGGCGGTGGAATCCGCGGTGGTCGAGGCCTGCCGTGAATTGGTGCGTCGCACCTTCCATACCGAAAGCGCCTCCTCATCCCCCCCCGACCCCTCCCAACTCGTGCGTGAGTTGGAGACCCTCGCCGGTCGCGCCCGTGAGACCTGGCCCCTGCCGCTGTTGCGCACCTTGTGGGCCGATCTCCATCAGCATGAATCCGGACGCCGCCGCACCGCGATGCACGAAGCAAGGTGGCTGAACCTCCTTGGGTTCTGCCTGCGCCCGGGTTTCGGGTATCCCGTGGACGACTGGCGCGTCGGCCAAACGTGGCGCCTGTTCGCCGCCGGCACCGCGTTCCCTCGGAATGAAATGTGCCGCGCCGAGTGGTGCATCCTCTGGCGCCGAATCGCGGGGGGGCTCGGCTCGGGACACCAACGCGCCATCGCCGACACCTTCTCCGCGGCGTTTCGCCCGCGCCCCGGCAAACGCATCCCCTACGGCGGCCACGAACTGTCCGAAATCTGGCGGTTGCTGGGCTCCCTCGATCTGCTCCCCATCCCCACCAAAGTCGAACTGGGACTTTCTCTCCTGGAACGGCTCGAGCGTCGTCAGGAACCCCCGCTCCTGCGTGCCATGGCGTGGAGCCTCGGACGACTCGGCGCGCGCGTCCCGGCCTACGGACCGCTCAACACCCTCGTGCCCCCCGAGACCGTCGGCTTGTGGCTGGAACGGCTCCTGGGGAAACCACCGGCCGACCCCGAGTGCCTCTTCGCCGTCGTGCAACTCGCACGCCGCACCGGCGATCGCTATCGCGATATCGACGAACCCCTGCGCGCTCGCGTGGCTGCCTGGCTCGAAAACGGAGCAGCCCCCTCCACCGATCTCGCGTTGGTCCGAGAGGGAGGCGACCTCGACACCGGCGCCGAATCGCACGTGTTCGGGGAAAGCCTGCCGCCGGGACTGCACCTCGACGCGCCCGGACCGGAGACTCCTCCCTCACCGTCGCCCTGAGCGCCATCCCAAGGCACGCCGCAGATGGGGTTCGAGCCCCACCGCGCAGTGGTGGAAACCCAGAGAGTTCGGGTGCACGCCGTCCACCAAACCCGAAGCCTGCTCGCGCGACAGCATCTCCAAGCCGTCCACAAAGCGAATCGCGCGGTCCCCCTCCCGACGCCGCGCGGCGACAAATTCCCGACCGAACCGGCGCTTCGCCTCCTGTCCCGCGCGAAGATCCGCCGAGGTCGCCTCCCCAGGAAACCAGAAGGGTCCGATCACCAGGATCGGCGTCTGGGGATGAGCCAACCGTAACACGGCCACCAGAGGAGGCAGGGTCTCACGATAGACGTCGGCCGAGGGGTTGGCCCAGTAATCGAGGACAAATGCGGCCGCATCAATCTCGGCCATGGCCTTGGCCACCTCCGGTTCCCCCATCCCGTTTCCACTAAACCCCAGGTTCACGAAATCGAGACGCATCGCTCGCGCGACGATCGCCGCATAGCTCAGTCCCGGATTCGCCGCACACCCGCCCTGCGTGATGCTCGAACCGTAAAAGACCAGCGGCCGTGGCAGAGCAAAAGGCGAGGGCGATGCCACCTTCGACTCAGGCTCGAAGGTCAATCGCTCCACAGTCACCGGCTTGTACAGCGGGAGGTAGATCGTGACTTCGCGCCACGCGCGCCCTTCGCCCAGGGTCCACTCGCGCTCGATCTGCCCCTGGGCATCCGGCCAGGCACTCTGGCGATACTCGCCGTCCACATAGAGATCGAACCCGTTCTGCCCGACACTCGTCATGTGATGCATGGTCGAGCTGTTCGGGTTGCGGGCCAGGATCGCCAACCGCGACGAGTCCGTGCGAAATCGGATGCGGCCTCCCGACGGACTCTGAGCCAGGCCCCAGACCGGCGCACGAAAGGTCCCGCGCAACCGCTCCGGCAACCGCCGCAGCACCGGAGCATCCTCGCCATACCAAGGCAGTCCACTTACCTCCAGGGAGGGGGAAGGAAGCCGTAGGTGAAGGGCACCGTCGGTCTCGGAAAGCGGAGCGCCCCGGCCCGACAAGGTGGCCCCCAGCCCTACCCAGGCGAGGACCAGGATCCCGAAGCACCGGCATCTCTCAGTGGCAGTGGACATGCCGCCATGCCATCAGCTCTGACGCCAAGGCGCACGAAGGAATCCACGACCCCCACTCCCGGCTCCCCCTTGGACACAGCCCCCAACGAAGCCGGAATGGCCTGTTGACGCGGTTCCGCGGGCGCCTACGCTGGCGCCACGTGAATCCGGTTCGGCACGCAGCTCTGAGCAGCCTGGTCGAAGGTTACTTTACCTTCCCGCGGCTCCTGCGTCTCTGGCCGGATTGACCTCCGAATCGAAACCAGAGCCGCAGGCGTCCGCCTGCGGCCTTTTTTTTGGCCGGGTCGGACGCGGGCGGTCAACGCATCCCTACCATGATCATCGTCCTCAGACCCAAAATCACGCGCCGCGAGGAAACCGCCGTCGTGCGCGAAATCCGCAAGCTCGGCTACACCCCGCACATCATGCGGGGCGTCGCGCGCACCGTTATCGGCGCCATCGGTGACGAACGCACCCACGCCTCCCTGGAACCCCTCGCCTCCTGGCCCCAGGTCGAGTCCGTCACCCCCATCCAAAAGCGCTTCAAGCTGGTGAGCCGCGACGCCCACCCCACCAATTCCACGGTGACCGCTCGCGGCGTCGTCATCGGTGGCCGCAAAGTGCAGATCATGGCCGGTCCCTGCTCCGTGGAGAGCGAGGAGCAGCTCATGCGCACCGCCGTGGCGGTCAAAAAAGCCGGAGCCACCATCCTGCGCGGCGGCGCGTTCAAGCCGCGCACCTCACCCTACGAGTTCCAAGGCTTGGGCGAGAAAGGCCTCAAGCTACTCGCCAAAGCACGACGGGAAACCGGCCTCCCCATCATCACCGAACTGCTCTCCGAGAATCACGCGGATCTCGTCGCCGAATACGCCGATATCCTTCAGATCGGCGCGCGAAACGCGCAGAATTTCCAACTCCTCATCGCCGCCGCCAAAACGGGCAAGCCCGTCCTCCTCAAACGGGGGCTCTCCATGAAAATTGAGGAGTGGCTCCTGGCCGGCGAATACATCCTCGCCAACAACAATGCCGGCCTCCTCTTCTGCGAACGCGGGATCCGCACCTTCGAAACCTACACCCGCAATACGCTCGATCTGTCCGTCATCCCCATCGTCAAACAAGAGTCCCACGTCCCGGTGGTGATCGATCCCAGCCAAGGCACCGGGAAAGCCAGTCTGGTCACCGCCATGTGCCGCGGCGCCATCGCCATGGGCGCCGATGCCCTGCTCATCGAGGTCCACCCCAATCCCTCCGAAGCCTGGAGCGACGGGGCGCAACAGGTGACCCTCGAGGGTTTCCAAACCTTGATGGATGACCTCCGCCCGTTCATCCAGGCCGCCGGCCGGGAGTGAGCCCACGTCTGTCGTCCGTCGACGCCTCACACTCGGCGCGGCGGACGACGCCGTCATCCCACGCCCGCTCAGAGACCGGTGACTGCCACCCAGTTGCCGGTTCCAAACTTCTCTTGAAACCGCGCCGCCATACGCTCTGCAGTCCCCACATCCCGGGCCAACGCGAAGGTCGTTGAACCGCTGCCGGACATCAGCGCACCCCACGCCCCTTCCGCGCGGAAGAACTCCTGAAATAACTGCAGCAGCGGATACTTCGCCAGCACCGGCGCTTCGAGCGAGTTGTACAACGCGCGACACGCCCCCTCGACGTCGCCCCCCGTCAGTTGGGAAAGCCATTCCCGCGCCCGACCGCGCCGTCCGTTTCTCGCCTCCGGAAAAGCCGACAAGGCCTGGTAAGCCCACGGCGTAGACACCCCGAACCCGGGATGCACGAGTACCATCCCCATCCCCCGCAAGCCCGCCAACGGCGCCAACGGCTCCACCCACTCCCCACGCCCACTCACCAAGGCCGGCCCGTCCTGCAGGAAGAATGGCACGTCCGACCCCAGTCCGGCACCCAGCTGAGCCAGTTGCACCGCGGTCAGCGGGTTCCCATGGATCTCGTTCAACGCCGCCAGCGTGACCGCGGCGTTGGCGCTCCCGCCTCCCAACCCCGCCGCCAAGGGAAGCCGTTTCTCCAGATGGATCCGTACCCCTGCCGGCACACCCGTCCTCTCGTAGAAACTGGAGGCGGCCCGGTACACGAGATTGCCCGCGTCCACTGGCAACTCGGGATGCGAACAGCTCAACTGGATCCCAGCACCCGGCGCCGCCTCAATCTCGAGGTGCTCCGTGATCGGCACCGGGAACATGACCGACTCCAACTCGTGAAACCCATCCTCCCGCCGCCCCAGAATGTTGAGGAGCAGGTTGACCTTGCAGCCCGAGAGCCGGCGCATACGCGGGAAGGCAACGTGAAGCCTGAAAAAAAAGAGGCGCCAACCCGGAGGTGGCGCCTGCTGATAAAACGGAGCTTACTGCTCGTTGATCTTGAACTTGCCGAAGGGATACATCGGCAGGATCGAGCCCCCGGTGATCCCCATCTCGGAGTCGGTGTCCATGGCGGATATCGCCGGATACGAGTGCGAGTAGGAATCGGGCACCCCGGGATCCTCAGGCAGCCGCAACCCACCCCACGGCTCGGTGTACGTCGCCATCGAGTAGTCCGGGTAAAGCGGGCCGTCCGGGGTGTAACAGGCGTCGTACGTCCATCCGCCGTCCTTCGGCCAGGGAGCGTAAAACGTCGCCACTTCCGCCACGCCAATCAGCGTACGCGCCACCGTGCGGTTGATGCCGCGGATCACCCCCGTGGTCACCCCCTTCTGCGAGCCCTCCCAGAGCGTGGTCTGCTCCACCGAGCGCGCCATCTCCCCGCCGCGCGTGATCTCGGTGATGTTGCGAATGCCACGCCCCAGTTTCTTCTCCGGACCAGCACAACCAATCACCAGGGCAGGAACAACCAGGAACGGAAGGTAACGCATCGGCTTCAGCATGTTCGTGAGCGTTGAGATGGGCACAGGCTACCGGCAGGACTTCAGCTGTAAAGGGAGTTCTCTGCCCGGATGCATTTCCCCCCGACCCACCCTCCCTCAGTCAAGCAACAAAACTTATCAAATACCAGACAATGAATAAGATTCACTGTTTCGCTGTTGTCAGACGGCACCGGCCTCGGCACAGTCGGCCCGTCATGAACGCTGAACTCGTGAATCTCCTGGGACCCGAGGCCGAATCTCTCCTGAAGCATCAGGCCAAAGTCCCGAAAACCTTGATCCATCAGCCCGGTCCCGACTTCGTTGACCGCATCTTCGCGACGTCGGATCGGAACAACCGGGTCCTCGGCAACCTCCAGCGGCTCTACAGCCACGGCCGGCTCGCCCACAGCGGTTATCTCTCGATCCTCCCTGTGGATCAGGGCATCGAGCACTCCGCGGGCGCCAGCTTCGCCAAGAACCCCATCTATTTCGACCCCGAAAGCATCATCCAGCTGGCGGTCGAGGGCGGCTGCAACGCCGTATGCTCCACCTACGGCGTCCTGGGCCTCCTCTCCCGCAAGTGGGCGCATCGCATCCCGTTCCTGGTGAAGATCAACCACAACGAGCTGCTCACCTGCCCCAATAAGTTCGACCAGGTGATGTTCGGCACCGTCAAACAGGCGGCCGATATGGGCGCCGCCGCCGTGGGCGCCACCATCTATTTCGGCTCTCCGGAGAGCGCCCGCCAAATCATCGAGGTCAGCCAGGCGTTCGCGCTCGCTCACGAACTCGGCCTCGCAACGGTCCTCTGGTGCTACCTCCGCAGCTCGGCCTTCAAGAAGGACAAGGATTACCACGTCTCTGCTGATCTCACCGGCCAGGCCAACCATCTCGGGGTGACCATCCAGGCCGATATCATCAAGCAGAAGCTTCCGGAGAATAACGGCGGCTACACCGCGGTGGGCAGCGGCTATGGCAAGACGGATAAACGGGTGTACTCGGACCTCTCGACCGATCATCCCATCGACCTCTGCCGCTACCAGGTGATCAACTGCTACCAGGGCCGCATCGGGCTGATCAACAGCGGCGGCGCCTCCGGCGAAAATGACTTCGCCGAAGCCGTGAAAACCGCGGTCGTCAACAAGCGTGCCGGCGGCAGCGGCCTGATCTCCGGCCGCAAGGCGTTTCAGCGCCCCATGAAAGAGGGCGTCAAACTCCTGAATCTGATTCAGGACGTCTACCTCGATCGCGATATCACCATCGCCTGATCCGCGCGGCCTAAGCCCAGCGAGAACTCGTTCCCATCAACGCCGCCGGCCTTGGCCGGCGGCGTTTCTGTTGTGCCCCCAAGCTTACGGCAACCCGGCGCCGCTCACCTCCCGCATCCACTCTTGCACCACACCCGTCATCAGCGCGCCCGCATCCATCCGCTTCCGAACGAATTTCGGCGTGAACCACGGAAACGCCCCCACCAGATCCATGGTGACCAGGATCTGCCCGTCGCAATCCAGCCCCGACCCGATGCCCAGCGTGGGTATCGAAATCAGCCGCGAAATCTCCGCCGCCACCGGAGGCGTCACCAACTCCAGCACCACGGCAAAGGCCCCAACCGCCTCCAACGCCTCGGCATCCGCGAGCAAAACCTGCCGCTGCACCTCGTCGCGTCCTTTGATGCGATACCCCCCTTCTTCGAGAACATGCTGCGGCAACATGCCGAGATGCCCGACGAAGGGGATCCCGTCCTCCACCACGGCTCGGATCTGCGGCAGGATCTCCCGCCCCCCCTCTGCCTTGACCCCCTCCGCTCCCGCGCCCACCAATCGGCGCGCCGCCGCGACGGCATCCGCCGGCGTCTCGTAAGTCCGATACGGCAAATCCGCCACCAACAGGGCGGTCGGCCGCGCCCGTGCCGCGGCGCGCACGTGGTGCTCCATATGTTCGAGCGTCACATGGGTGGTGTCCGGAAATCCGAGCACCACCATCCCCAGGCTGTCCCCTACCAGCAGCAACGGCACCCCCGCCTCATCCAGCAGGCGGGTCGAGGGATAGTCATGGACGGTCAGGGCGGCCACCTTCCGACCCGAACGCTTCATATCGCGCACGTGCGCGGGAGTGATCTTAGAGCGTTCCACAGCCGGGCACCGTGCCGTTCTCGTCCGACCGGGAACAAGCGGAATTCGGATCCACCTCCTTCCCCGTAGACCGGTCCCGGAGGCGCGATCGAACTCGCTCGAGAGCCCATCGCGCATGTTCGGCGATCAGGGGCTCGGGATCCTGGCCGGCGCGTTCCAGATCAGGGAGCACCGCGCCGTCCCCAATATTCCCCAGCGCGACACACACGTTGCGCAGCACTCCCCGCCGTTTGGTGCGCATCATCGGGGTCCCCTGAAATCGCCGACGGAATCCATCGTCGTCCAATCGCAACCACTCCAACAACCGCGGTTGGCCGAGGTCGTCTCGTCGAACCCCGGACATCAGCGCTCCCAGGCGCGCGAAACGATTCCAGGGACACACCGCCAGGCAGTCATCACAACCAAAGA
>JADLFD010000767.1 GCA_020845805.1 Verrucomicrobiales bacterium
CCGGTGCAGCGCTCGTCGGTAATCACCGTCATGCGGGCGATCGAATCACAGGTCGGCGCGGGGCCGAAAGTCCCGGTTTTTCCGGGAGGGGTGAATTTGCTTCGCGGGGCGCGGTGGTTCACGCTGCCGGTCCAGCACCTATGCCATTCCGAGAATTCTCCCTTTCTCGCCACGTCTGGAGCGTGTTGGGCAGCGCGGTGTGGTGGCTGTGGGGGGCGATGGTCTGGTCCGGGACGGCGACAGCGACAGCGGCGACGGAGGTGGCGACGTCGGGACCGGTTGGAGTCGCTGTGGCGGCGACCAATCACTTCCTCCAACTCGACGGCAATGGGGCGTATGCCGAGGTGGCGGGGGCTGCGGTGCAGGATCTCACGCGATCCACGGTGGAGAGCTGGGTACGATGGGAGGACGCGGGGCGTGGGCATCGCGTCTTCAACTTCGGTGGGCCGCGGCGGGACATCAGCCTGCTGAACCTGGCGGAGCGTGCGCCGCTGACGGTGGGTTTTGTGATCGGGGACGCGGGGCGTGGATTGCAGTGGGTGCGGGTTCCGGGTGCGGTATCCCCGGATCGTTGGATGCATGTGGCGGCGGTGTCTGGTCCGGGCGGCATGCGGCTTTACCTGAACGGCAAGCTCGTGGGGGCGCGGGAGTCGTACACGGGCAGTTTCGCGGCGACCGCGCGCGGAGGTTCCTTGTACCTCGGTCGGTCGGTCACCCCGGATGAGATGAAGGAGACGTACCAGGGAGCGATCGACAATTTTCGCGTGTGGGAGGTCGAACGGTCGGCGAGTGAGATCGAGGCCGAGATGTTCCGGCGGGTGCCTCCGGGAACGCCGGGGCTGGTATTAGCCTTGGACTTTGAAGGGGCGGAGACGGGGGTGAGGTTGGTGGGCGGCGCGCGGGTGTTGGCGGGCGACCTGCCGACTGGCCGCGAGCAGTTGGCTCCGGTGCCGGATCCCATCACGCAGCGGGGCGGGGAGTCGTGGAGTGCGACGGCGGCGAACGTGCGGGAGACGGCGGGGATCAGTTTTGTATCGGGACTGCTGACGGCGTTCTGTCTGATCCACGGACTCTTGTTTGCGTTTCAGCGCGGCTCCCGGGCGCATCTGTATTTTGCGCTGATCAGCGGTCTGGGTGCGGTGACCAGCTGGCCTGGCTTGGCGGAGTACGAGTTGAACCGGCATGTGCTGCCGTTGCTGGCGGTGGCGGTGTGGCGGTTGTTCCAGGTGCTATTTTCACCGGAGGCCAAACCGCCTTCGCGCACCGTGGTGGTATGGGCGGTGGCGACGTCGCTGGCGGCGACCTGGGAGGGAACGTTCCCGATGGACGTGGATGTGTTCCGGCTGGCCACCACCATCGCCTCCTTTTGGGTGGTGGGGGTGTGTGCGGTGAAGGTGGTGAGCATTGCGGTGCGGGCGTGGAAGGCGCGGTTGCCGGGGAGCCGCACCATCGGCGTGGGGTTGGGCACGCTGCTGCTGTGGTCGGGGATCTGGTTTGATGTGCCGCTGCTGGGCGGCATCAGTTTCAGCGAACTTGGGGTGGTCCTCTTCTTTGGGGCGACCTCGGTGCATCTCGCGCGTGGATTTGCGGAGGTCACGCAACGTCTGGAGCGGCAGGCGGCCGATCTCGCCGAGACGAACCGGGCGCTGCGCCAGGCCAACGAGCAGATCGAGGAACAGCGGCGTGAACTCACGGTGGCGAAGGACGCGGCGGACGCGGCCAACGCGGCGAAGTCGCGGTTTCTGGCCAGCGTGAGCCACGAATTGCGCACGCCGTTGAATGCCGTGATCGGTTATTCGGAGATGCTGATCGAAGAGGCGGCCGACCTGGATCAGAAGGCGCTGGTGCCCGATCTGGAGCGGATTCACAAAGCAGGCCGGCAACTGCTCGAGCTGATCAATGACGTGCTGGATCTCTCCAAGATCGAGGCGGGACGGATGACCGTGTTCGCCGAGGAGTTCAGTCTCGCGCGGCTGGTCTCGGAGGTTTCCGCCACGCTGATGCCCCTGGTGGCCAAGAACCAGAATCAGCTGGTGACGGAATGTCCGGAGACGTTGGGGACCCTGCATTCGGATGTCACCAAGGTGCGGCAGGTGCTCTTCAATCTGCTGAGCAACGCCGCGAAATTCACCGAGCGCGGGACTCTTCGGCTGGTGGTGACACGCGAGACGGAAGCCGGGCCGGGCGGGGAGCGGGAATGGGTGACGTTCACCGTCTCGGACACCGGCATCGGGATCTCGGCGGAGCAGTTGGCGCGACTATTCCAGCCCTTTGAACAGGCGACGGCGCAGACCACGCGGCAGTACGGGGGCACGGGATTGGGACTCGCCATCAGCCGGCGTTTTGCGCGGCTGCTGGGCGGGGATGTGACGGTGCAGAGCCAGCCGGGTGCGGGTTCCACGTTCGTGCTGCGTCTCCCGACGCGGTATGCGGAGAGCCCGGCTTCGGCGGAACCGCCGCGGCTGCTCCCGATGTCGGGCCCCACCGGAGCGCAGCCCTTGGTGTTGATCATCGAAGACGACGCGGCGGCGCGTGATCTGCTGACACGAGTGCTGACGCGGGACGGATTTGCCGTGCAATGCGCCGTGGACGGCCGGTCCGGCCTCGAGCTCGCGCGCGCCTTGCGTCCGGTGGCCATCACCCTCGACATCGCGTTGCCGGACCTGGACGGATGGGCGGTGTTGTCGCGGTTGAAGTCGGATCCCGAAACAGCGGCGATCCCGGTGGCGGTGGTGACCATTCACGAGGATCGCGGGCGGGCGTTTGCGCTGGGTGCGCGTGAATTCCTGACCAAACCCATCGACCGCGCGCGGCTGGAGGCGGTGATGCGGCGGTTGCGACCCGCCGGGGAGGGGCAGCCCACGGTGTTGGTGGTGGAGGATGATCGCGACGCGGCGGAGTTGCTGTCGCGCCATCTGACCGCGGCCGGGTGGAGGACGGAGCGGGTGGAGAACGGCCGGGTGGCCCTGGCGGCGTTGGATTGGCTGCAGCCTTCCTTGATCTTCCTCGATCTCGTGATGCCCGAGATGGACGGCTTTGAGTTTCTGGCTGCGCTACGCGCGCGCGCCACGCCGCCGCCGCCGGTGATCGTGCTCACCGCCAAGGACCTCACCCCGGCGGAGCGGGCCCAACTGCGCGGTTGTGTGGATCGCGTGCTCGAGAAGTCCGCGCTGGCGCCGGAGCAGTTGCTGGCCGAGGTGCGGGCGTTGACGCGATCGTGAGTCATCGGGGCTTGGGGAAGTTGGGTGCGGGGCGAGCCGTGCGTCGGGGTGCGCGCCGATTCCGTTCTTCCCCCGCGGACGGGACGGGATAGCGTTACGGGACCCGGAACAAGGAATCGCGCCATGCCCACTCTGCTGCTCGTCGAAGACAACGAGATGAACCGCGACATGCTTTCGCGTCGGCTCGAGCGGCGGGGTTTCGTCGTGGTGCTGGCCGAGGACGGCCAGCAGGCGCTGGCCAAGGCGGCGGCAACGAGGCCGGACCTGGTTCTGATGGACCTGAGCCTGCCGGTGATGGACGGGTGGGAAACCACGCGCAGGTTCAAGGCCGATCCGGTGTTGCGCACGATTCCGATCATCGCACTCACTGCGCACGCCATGAGCAGCGACGAGCGGACGGCGCGGGAAGCGGGTTGTGATGATTTCGACACCAAGCCGGTGGAGTTGGCGCGGTTGCTCGAGAAAATCCAGGTGCTCCTGGCGGCGTCCACCGGGAACTGACGACCGTGGCTCGTTCCTCTCCCACCCCGGCTCGGCGACCGCGCAGCGCGACGGTCGGCTCGAAGTCCAAGCCCGCCGGCCAGTCCCGCCGACGGCCACGCCCCGCGGTGGAGTCGGTGGATCTGCTGGCGCGATTGCGACACGACTTGTGCACCCCGGCCTCCCACATCCAGGGCTATGCCGAGATGTTGCAGGAAGAGGCGGTGGAGCTTGGGTGTGAGGATTGGCGACCCGACTTGAAGCACATCGAGGACGCCGGACGCAGATTGGTGGAGGTGGTGCGTGAGACGCTGGCTCCCGAACGCCTCGCGCGCACGGCCCTCGATCTTCGGCGGATCCATGCCGACCTGCGCACCCCGCTGAACCATGTGATCGGCTATGGCGAGATCCTGCTGGAGCAGGCCGAGTCCTCGGGGCGCGTGAAGCTCATTCCCGATCTGAACAAGATCCTGGCGGCGGCGCGCACCTTTCTCGCGATGCTCTCCGAGCGTCTCACCGCGGATGCGCCAGGCTTGAGGATAGGCGTGGGTGTGGGCTCGAGTTCGGGCACGAGCACGGGTACGAGTGCAGGTGCGGCTTCGACATCGCTCCCGGTGTTGGGGGCGGTTGCCGCGGAGGGAGCGCTGGCGTTGTCCCGGCCGCCGGTTGAAGGGCTGGTGTCCGCCCCTCTCACGGGGCGTGTGCTGGTGATCGAGGACGATCGCGAGAATCGCGAACTACTTTCGCGCCGGCTACTGCGACAAGGCTTCGAGGTGGTCACCGAGGCGAGTGGGCGTGGTGGGCTGCGGCGGGCGCGTGCGGAATCATTCGATCTCGTGCTGCTGGACCTGATCATGCCGGGCTTGGGGGGGGATCGCGTGCTCGCGGAGTTCAAGTCGGACCCGGTCCTGCGCGAGTTGCCGGTGATCATGCTCTCGGCGGTGGATGCAGTGGACGCCGTGGTGCGTTGCATCCTGATGGGGGCGGAGGACTACCTGTCGAAGCCGTTCAATCCCGTGCTGCTGCGGGCGCGCATCGCGGCCTGTCTGGAAAAGGTGCGGTTGCGTCGTCAGGAGCAGGCGACGCAGCGGGCGCTGGAGGTGGAGCGCCAGAAATCGGAGGAGCTGCTGCTCAACATCCTTCCCCAGCCCATCGCCGCGCGGCTCAAGTCGGGGGAGGTCACCATCGTGGACCGCCTGCCCGAGGTGACCGTGCTGTTCGCGGATCTGGTGGGCTTCACGGAACTGGCGAGTCGCATTGATTCGGTGGAGATGGTGCGCCTGTTGGACGAGGTCTTTTCCGGCTTTGATACGTTGGCGAAATCCCAGGGTCTGGAGAAGATCAAGACGATCGGGGACGCGTACATGGTGGTGGGCGGCCTGCCCACGCCGCGGCCGGATCATGCGGAAGCCATCGCGGAGCTGGCGCTCGACATGCTGCGGCAGGTCGAACGTCAGTCGGTGCAGTTGGGGCACTCGATTCGGCTGCGCCTGGGCATCCACACGGGGCCGGTGATCGCTGGCATCATCGGGCGGCAGAAGTTCAGCTACGACTTGTGGGGCGACACGGTGAACACCGCCAGCCGCATGGAATCGCACGGTCTGCCCGGGCTGATCCAGGTGACGGACGAGGTCCATGAACGGCTCCGGCATGCGTATCGGTTCGAGCCCCGCGGCAGCATCGCGGTGAAGGGCAAGGGAGCGATGAACACCTGGATGCTGTCGGGGCGGCTGACTCCATGAAATTCTTCTCCGTGATCGCGCGGATGCGTGGGAGTGCCCCGGGCTCGCGAGGGTGGGCGTGGGTCGTGGTGTGTGTGGCGGGGTTGTGGATTCTCGGGATGTCAGTTGCCGTGCACGCGGAGCCGCCTGTGACACCCCGTCCCCCGAACTTTCTCCTGATTCTCGCCGACGACCTGGGCTACTCCGACCTCGGCTGTTACGGAGGTGAGATTCGCACGCCGAACCTGGATCGGTTGGCCTCGCGCGGTCTCCGATTCTCCCAGTTCTACAATACGGCGCGCTGCTGGCCGACGCGGGCGGCGTTATTGACCGGCTACTATCCGCAGCAGGTCCGCATGGATCCACCGCGTGGCCGGTTGCCGTCGTGGGCGCGGCTGTTGCCGCATCATCTGAAGCCACTCGGGTATCGCACCTACCACTCGGGCAAATGGCACGTCATGGGGGCACCGCGAGCCTGTGCGGACGGCGGATTCGATCGCTCCTATGTGCTCGAGGATCACGATCGGAATTTCCACCCGCGCCGTGCGACGGAGGACGACGTGGCGCTTCCTCCGGTCGACCCGGCCGGCGGGTACTATTCCACCACGGCCATCGCGGACCACGCGCTGCGTTGTTTGCGGGATCACGCGGTGCAGCATGCGGACCGACCGTTC
Organism: Verrucomicrobiales bacterium; assembly: GCA_020845805.1. Lineage (GTDB taxonomy): Bacteria > Verrucomicrobiota > Verrucomicrobiia > Limisphaerales > CAIMTB01 > CAIMTB01. Next base: position 6,097 of record JADLFD010000767.1, read on the forward strand.
CTGACGTACCTCGCGTTCACCGTGCCGCATTTTCCTCTGCAGGCACCGCCCGCCGATGTGGCGCGATACGCGGATCGCTATGGCGACGGATGGGATGCGGTCGCGGACACCCGGTGGCGGCGTCTGGGGCGGCTTGGTCTGGCACCGGCCACACGGGCGGTGCGCGGTCCGTGGAGTGTCCCGCCGTGGAACCTCGGGACCGCGGCGTTGGTGGATCAGATTGGTCCGGGCGAGATGGGATTTGCGCCTCCGTGGGAGACGCTCACGGGAGAGCAGCGGCGATTCCAGGCGGCGAAGATGGCGGTGCATGCCGCGATGGTGGATCGCATGGATCACGAGATCGGGCGCGTGCTGGAGCAGTTGCGGCAGATGGGCGTGCTCGAGGACACCGTCGTGTTGTTTGCCTCCGACAACGGGGCGAGCGCCGAGTTGCTCAACCGCGGGGACCGGCACACACACGACGCGGTGGCGGGATCGCCGGAGTCCTTTCTATGCCTGGGTCCGGGGTGGTCGGGGGCGGCAAACACACCCTTTTCGCGGCACAAGGCATGGGTGGACGAGGGTGGCATTTCCACTCCGTTGATTGTGCAGTGGCCGAAAGGGATTCGTGAGCGGGGTGTGATTCGCCGGCAGGTGGGGCATGTCATCGACATCGTACCCACCCTGGTGGAGTTGGCGGGCGGGGATCCACGTCAGGTCCTGCCTGCCGACGCACCGGTGCTGCCGGGCCGGAGCCTGGCGAAGGCATGGATGGGGGATGGCCCGGTGTCTCGGGAGTCGTTGTTCTTCCACCACGAAGGCCATCGCGCCTTGCGGGTCGGTGATTGGAAGATCGTGGGGCGTCAGCCCCGGCCGGATCAGTGGGCACTGTACCACCTGGCCGAGGACCGCGGTGAAACACGGGATCTGGCGCAGGAACAGCCTGAGCGAGTGCAGTGGATGTCGGCGGAGTGGGAACGGTTGTCGGCCCGGTTTCGTGCGGATGCGGGAGATTGACTGAGGGAAGGAGGGGAGGCGGGGTCCGAACCGACGACAGGGGCGCCAGCAATCACGGGTGCGGCGTCGTGTTGGTCGCTGGCAGGAGCCCTTCCAGGGCGAACTTGGCGAACAAGGAAGTCAGCATGTCCGGGTCTTTGAGCGTTTCACGGATCAGGGCCTCGGCTGGGAGCGCGCGGGGGCCTAGGCGTTTAAGGGCGATCATGACGGCCTGGCGTCCCACGGGATCGGTGGCGCAGGCGACGAGGTAGGCGCAGGCATCTTCGCGGGTGTCGATCGAGCCCAGAGCCTTGATTGCTTCACCGCGAAGATTGGGCTCGGGATCACGAGCCAGTGCCCGGACCAGGTCGATCTCGGTGGCGGGTTGGGGACCCAGGTTGCCGAGGCAGGAGACCCAGAAGGGGCGGCGTGCCTTGGGGCCAGCGCGCAGGTGCTGGGTCAGGGCGGCGGAGAGGACGCCGTTGGTGTCACGGAGGGCGCGGAAGCCTGAGCTCGCCTCGAGGTCCATGCCGGGAGGGAGCGAGGCGGTGGCGGCGTTCAGGTGCGCGAGGCCGAGAGCCGGATCGGGAGCGAGTGAGACGAGCAGGGCGGAGGCCCAGAAGAGCCGCGCCGGGGCCCAGGTTTCGACGTCCTGGTCAATTTCCGGTCGGGGGATGCCGAAGCGATGAGGGAGCAAGTCACCGAGATGAACCCAAACGCGGGACCGCTGCAGGTACCGGGTGCGCTGCGACTGCAGGAAGGCTCCGGTGCGTTTCAGTTCCCGTGATAGAGCGGGAACCGCTGCGGGGCCGAGCTTGGCGAGTTCCTGACGTGCTGGGCTGGTTTCGAGGGTGGCGCGGAGGTCGGCGGAACTGGTGGAGCCCAGGGAATCCAGCCATTCGGCCATGGTGCGTCCGCCCACGCGCGGCTCCCGCAAGCCGAACGCAGCGACGACCAGGATCGCCAGGAGGAGGAGTCCACCGAGGGCGAGGCGGGGTGCGTACCGACGCCGCGGGCGTGGGGGCACGCGGAGCGGCGGGGGAGGCATGCCAGACCTCTATCCCACGCGGAAGACAGGTCAAGCCCTCGCTCAGCGCTCTCATCAGATCCCAACTTCCCGGGGGGGGGAGGATCTCGGCTGAAGGTGTGGAAGAGCGACCGGGATCTCAGGCGGCGGTTTCGGGGGGGAGGCCGGTGGCTTGGGTCACGAGGCGAAGGTATTCGGCGTCATCGACGGCGCGCGGGAGGGCGTGGCAGAGCTTCTCGAAGCCGGGGAAGTTCCAGCGATTCGGGAAGTCGCGGCACTGCTGCGGTTTCACCGCTTGGATGCGGCAGTTGGAGTCCTCGAGGAAGATGCAGGCGCCATCGGGTTGATCGAGGAGCGCGAGACCGCGGCGATCCGCGCGCAGGCGGGTGTAGCGTTGGATGAAGGCGCTCTCGGTGAGGCCGAGGTAGGTAGCGATGCTGAGGATGGTGGCCTCGTCGAGTCGCACTTGGCCGGGCCAGCGGCAGCAGGCGGTGCAGCGCTGGCAGTCGTAGAAGATCGGCATGGCCAGGGCGGAGTGCGACTTGGCTGAGGGTGCGCGGGCGTTCTATCAAGTGGGCGTGGCGGGAGGCCCTGGCCACGCTCCGATCGCGCCTTTGCCGGGGGCCTTGGCGATGGGGTCGAGCGTGGGATCGCTGAACGCGAGCAGTACCTGCTCGGCGCGGGAGGGTTGATTGGCCCCGAGGTGTTGGAGGGCGGAACGCAGGGCGTCGAGGCGGAAGTCGGCGTCACCGGGCGCGCGTTCCACGCGGTCGAGGAACGCGGCGATCTCGATCAATTTGCACCGCGCGTCGAGGAAGTAGAGGTCAAGGACCTGGGTGCGGTTGAGTTGCGAGATCACGGCGTTGGTTTTAGCACTTTGGGGAAAAGACGGGAAGAGGCGCGGCGCGGCGCGGTGCGGTGCGAGGAAGGGGGTGCAGGTGAGGCACGCTCCGGCTGGGGCGCACGAGTGGAGGGACCGGGAAAAAGGTCGAGGGTTGGGGGTGGATCTGGCGTAGTGAACAGTGTGGGGCGGGGACAGGCCCCGCCCGAAGCTGCCACGCGAAGGCGCGCGGCTGGACTGGAGAACCATCTCGGGTCCAAGGCGGGAGTGAGAAGACAAAGACAAAGACGAAGACGAGGAAAAGGAACGAGGCGATGAACGAGCCACGGAACGATCCGGAGGATCTGGCGCTGCGGAACCTCCTGCAACGGTGGCAGGTGGAGGCGACGGCGCCGCCGCGCTTTGCCGAGGGCGTGTGGCGACGTGTGGGGCGCATGGCGGAGCCGGTTCCGACGCGGAACGGGTGGTGGCGTTGGGTGACGGCGGTGGCGGAGTTGGCGCTGCGCCCGCGGTTTGCCGCGGGTTACCTGGCGGCATTGCTGGTGCTGGGCGCCGGGATGGGGGCTTTGCGGGGTCAGGCTGAATCGCGCGGCGCAGCCGGGGATTTGAAAGGGCGCTATGTCCAGTCCGTCGATCCATTCTTTGACCACGCACGCTGACCGCATCCAGGTGCGACGGCTGTGGATGTTGATGGCGCTGGGTTTGGCGGCCGGGTTGGTTGCGTTTTCCCTGACGTACTGGGCGCAGACGCGTTCCACGCGTTCGCTCCTGCGTGCGCCGGAGGGGGAACTGGCCTGGTTACGGCACGAGTTTGGGTTGAGCGAGGCGCAGTTTGCCCGGGTGTCGGCGTTGCACAACGCGTACCGGCCCACTTGCGGCGAGCTGTGCCGCCGGATTGGCGAGCAGAACCGGAAGCTGCAGGAGGCGGTGTTGTCCACCAACCGGGTCACCCCTGAGATAGAGCGGTTGGTGGCCGAAACCGGGCGGGTGCGGGATGAGTGTCGGGCCGCGATGCTGAAGCACTTGTACGAGGTGGCTTCAGCCATGCCCCCGGACGCCGGGAGGCGCTACCTCGATCTGATGCTGCAGGCCACCTGTGTGGTGGACGATCCGCGGACGGTGGATGCCGTGCATGCCGGCGGCCAGGCCCATGTCCATGGCGGCGGCTGACCCCATGCATCACGACCCGGCGGCGGACGCGGAATCGGCAGCCGATGGCCGCGCGATGCAGCGTCTGGCGGCCGGCCAGGACGCGGCCCTGGACGAGTTGATGGAGCGGCACGCGGGCCGGTTGTGTGCGTATCTGCGTCGGATGCTCGACCACCACGCCGACGCGGAGGATCTCGCGCAGGAAGTGTTTGTGCGGGTGTACCAGCATCGTGCGCGCTTTGATCCGAACCGCCCTTTTGGGGCGTGGCTGTACGCCATCGCCGGGAACCTGGTGCGGGACCGCTATCGATGGCGGGCACGGCACGCCGAGGCGTCGCTGGAAGCGTTGAGCGAGACGGCCTCGGGGGCAGCCATGCTGGGGGCGGCGCCGGCCACGTCCGCGACCCAGACCCCGGGCGAGGATCTGGCGCGGCTCGAGGTGGGGGAGGCGGTGCAACGCGCGGTGGGCGAGTTGCCTTTGGAACTGCGCGAGGCGGTGGTGCTGGCGGAGTTCGAGGAACGGTCTCACCAGGAGATCGGGGAGGTGCTGGGGTGCACGGCCAAGGCGGTGGAGATGAAGCTCTATCGCGCGCGCGCCCTGCTACGGAAACGGCTCGGGGGCTGGCTGAAGTCGGGATAGCCAAAGGCGGACCCGCGGCGCGCTGTCCGTCCTCCGGTATCCCTGGGCACAGGGTCCGATTCACCTTGCTGGCTGGACTCGGGAGGTCGCGGCCAGGGTCACTTTGTGGCGGAGGGCGAGGGGCTGAAAATTTTTCTGAGGGATGGAGAGCGTCTCGACGTAAGGGAAGTGTGACGATGCTCCGGCGGCGGACTCGGGACGGAACCGGAAGGATCCGGAGGGTGCTGCTGAGGGAGGCTGGTGGATGTGGAACTGTTGTTTAAACTACTGAAACGATGAAAACTCTGACTCGCTCGATCTTGATGTTGGCTGCGGTGGGCCTGGCGGTGGCGTGGGTGGCAGCGTCTGCCGTGGCGGCGGACAAGAAATTCGCCCTGAAGACGAAGCCGTATCCGCTCGCGGTGTGCCCGGTGTCCGA
>JADLFD010000768.1 GCA_020845805.1 Verrucomicrobiales bacterium
CCCAACGAGAAGGGCATGTTGATCCTGTTCCCGGATATCAAGAGCTACACCCGCATCCCGCTCTCGGAAATGGACCTGCCTTCCGCGGGTTTCAAGGTGACCAAGAAACCGTCCGGGAAGGACACGCTTGGAGGGCGAGTCTGCGCCAAGCAGGAGGTCGTGCTCACGGCGCCGGACGGCAATCGGACCGCGGCGACCGTGTGGGAGGCGGCGGATCTGGGGCAGTTTCCCGTGCGCATGCTGTTCCGTCCCGACGACGCCACCATGCTCATGGACTTCAGCCAGATCACGCTCGCCGTCCCGGACGAGGCCCTGTTCGAAATTCCAAAGGATTACAAGGGATTCAGCAGCGTGGCGGGCCTCATGCAAGAGGCCATGAAGCAGGCCTTCACGCCCTCCGGCGGCAAGCCGGCGAAGTGAGTGAGTGGCCACGCGGCCACGAAGCGGCCTCAGCGCTTCGCGGCTTCGTCCAGGGCGCTCAGCACGTCGTTCGCGCTGAGCAGGGTCGGGAGGACTTTGGGGGGTGCAGCGGGATCCGCGGAGTAGACCAGGACCAGCGGGACCCCGGCCTGGCCGAAGCGTTGGAGCTCCTCGGCGATGGCGGGCGGAAAATCCGTCTGATCCCCTTTCAAGGGGAGGGTGCGCGTCTGCGTGAGCTTCTCGCGCACGGACGGGACCTCAAGGGCGCGGCGTTCGTTCAGTTTGCAGGTGGCGCACCATTCGGCGGTGAAATCGACGAGGATGGGGCGTCCGGTGTGGCGCAGCGCGGCCACCAATTCCCGCGACCACGGCTGCCATTGGATCCGATCGTTGACCACGGCGGGCGCATTCAGCACGGCCTCCCGGGTAACCGAGGCAGGACTCGAGGCGACGGAGGTCTTCCGCGGCGAGCGCCACTGGAGCTCGCGCTCGAGGGCGACTCCATAGAAGAGGGCCAGCAGGACCAGTGCGACCGCGGCAGCCAGGCCCTGACGTGAGCGGCCGCGTTGCACGAACTCCCCCCAGATCCAGGCGGACAGCGAGACGCCCACGAGGAACATCCCCAGCCAGAAGGGCCCCTGTTCGCCGAACTGGCGCGTGGCGGACAAGGAATAGAGCCAGAGCGCGGTGGCGAGCATGGGAAACCCCATCGCGATCTTGAACCGTTCCATCCAGTTTCCGGGCTTGGGCAGGAATCGGAGCCAGGCGGGTTGGAAGCTCAGCACGACATAGGGCAACGCGAGCCCGATGGCCACGGCAGTAAAGATGAGGAGGATGGTGGACGACGGGGCGGCGAAGGCGTAGCCGAGCGCGGGAGCGAGAAACGGGGCGGTGCAGGGCGTGGCCAGTGCCACGGCGAGAACGCCATTGAAGAAGGCGCCTCCGACGCCTTCGCGGCTGGCCAGTTCTCCGGCCTGGTCCAGCGCGCGGCCGGTGACGTTGAACTCAAACACGCCAAAGAGGCTGAGCGCCACCAGCAGGACCAGCGTGCACATGCTGACCAGAAACACCGGGTTGCCGAATTGCATGCCCCAGCTCGCGATTCCCGCGGCGGATTTGACCGCGATGACAACCCCCGCGAGCACCAGGAAGGACACCCAGACCCCAAGCCCGTAGACTAGGCCGAGTTTGCGGATCTCGGCGGGCCGGTTTCCTGCCTGCCGCACGAAGCCAAGGATCTTCAGGGCGATGACCGGCAGCACGCAGGGCATGATGTTGAGGATGAGCCCACCGAGCAGCCCCATCCCGAGGGCTTGAAACAGGGAGAGGGTGGGGACACCCGGCGCGCGCGCCGAGTCGGGTGGCGAGACCACGGGGAGCGGTGCTCCTGCGCCGGAGCCGTTGGTCCGGACCAGGGCAGGAAGGGCGCTCGTTCCGGTGGCACCGCCAGGAGGGGTTGGGGTGGCGGAGTCGCTCACGGAGGCCCCGCCACCGAGGGAGAGGACCGTCTCGCCCGCGAAAGCGGGGCGATGCTTCGAATCGAACGTGGCCAGCAACCCGGGAATGGAAACCGGCCATTCGCCCTCGAGGCGTTTAACCTTCTTGCGCAGGGTGAGCGTACTGGAAACCGCCTTCTCGAGCGCGTTCGTCGGGTTGAGCTCGACCGCGGTCTCCACGAAGTACGTGTCACTGCCGTAGGGCAGGAAATCGATGCGCTCGCCCAGCGCCGGCCAAGACCAGCGAATCGTGACCCATCGCTCGTCGCCGGAGGGAGGGCCGTCCCAGGCGGCGAGAACGCTCCCTTCCGGAATGGGTTCAGGAAGTTTGGATCGCGCCGCGGCGAGGGGGGAGGCGTCCGGAGACGGCACCGAGCGGGGGCCGATTTTGAACCGGGCCTGGATGGTGCCTCTCCCGGGGACGCACTGTTCCTTGCACTGCAGCCAACGCACTTGCGCGGCAACCTCAACCTCCGCGGCGGGGGCGGTGGCATCGATGGTAAGAGGGACCAGCAGCGTCACCGTGCCGTGGTAAACGAAAGTGGTCAGGTCCTGATCCGGATAAATCTCAGGTGCGGGCCAGCGGATTTCGCCGGCCGTGACTCCCGGTGGCAGGGTCCATTCGAGGGAAGTGGCCGCCCCTGAATCGCCGCCGTTCCGCCAGTAGGTATGCCAGCCGGGTTCCATGCGGAGCTCCACCCCGGCGAGGAAGGTTTCTCCCGCGCGGGCCTCGAGGACGGGCAGAACCAGGCGCGCGGTAACCCCGGTGGCGGCGGAGGCGCGGGGCAGCGCACCTGACCATGCGCCCAGCAGCAGCGCGAAGGCCCACCCGAGGATGCGGAGGCAACCCAGGCGGGAGTGGGAACGGCGCAAGGGCCGTGCTGGCCTGAACATGGCCGAAGATGTGTTCAACCGGATTCAATTTGCAAAACCTTGCTGGGCGCGAAGCATGGCGGCGATGTCCCACGCGGGAGAGCGCCAGGTTGAATGGCTAACCTCGGGGCGGCAGGGGCTCGCCCGGATGTTGGAAGCCATTGGGGCCGCGCGCACCTCGGTGGTGCTGGAGATTTACATTCTTCAGGATAGCGAGATCGGCGCCGTATTTCGCCACGCGCTGGTCGCGGCGGCGGCACGGGGAGTGCGCGTCAGGGTCCTGGTCGATGCCGTGGGATCGCTGGAGTTGCCAGCCGACTACTTGAACCCGGTTAACGAGGCGGGGGGCGATTGCCGCTGGTTCAATCCCCTGGAGCTGGGACGCCTGTCCTACCGGGACCATCGGAAGCTCCTGATCGTGGATGACGCGGTGGCCTTCGTGCCGGGGTTCAACATCGCCCGCGAGTATGATGGCGACGGCGTGGAGCAGGGTTGGCGCGATCTGGGGTTGGTGATTCGGGGTCCGCTGGTGGCCGAACTGCTGCGCGCCTTCCATGGCATGTTCGGAGCCGCCAGTTTTCGGCACCGGCGTTTGTCACGATTTCGCCGGCATATGCGTCCGCAACGCGTGGACACACCGCAGGGGGATCTGTTCCTGCTGTCGCCGGGGCGTGGTCGGAATCCCGCGCGACTGGCGCTGATGGCGGATTTGGCGCGGGCGCGGAAGATCCGGCTGACCACGGCCTACTTCCTGCCGCCGGTGGCGCTGCGGCGCGCGTTGATCGCGGCAGCGCGTCGGGGAGCGGAAGTGGAGTTGTTGCTGCCCGGCCCCACCGACGTGCGAGTGGCACAGCTTGCGGCGCGGGGTCAGTACACACGGCTGCTGAAGGCAGGGGTGAGGATCTTCGAGTACCAACCGGCCGTCCTGCACGCGAAACGGTACCTGTTGGACAACGTGGTGTATGGCGGGTCGGCGAACCTCGATTTGCGCAGCCTGAACATCAACTACGAGATCCTCGTGCGACTCGAGGATGTGGAGCTGGCGAGGGAAGGGCATGCCGCGTTCGAGGAGGATCTACGCCGCGCCAAGGAGGTCGCATTGGCGAGCTGGCGGAAGCGCTCGTGGTGGAGCCGCGTGATGGAGCGCTTGGCGAGCATCATCCTGGTGCGACTCGATCTCCGGTTCGCCATGCGGCAGTTGTACCGGCTCCGGGTGAAAGAAGGGCGCCGGGCGTTCCAGCGCAAGCGACGCAGTGCGCCGGCGGCGAGATGACCG
>JADLFD010000769.1 GCA_020845805.1 Verrucomicrobiales bacterium
GGTCCTCAAAGTAGGCACGCCAGCACGGATCAAACGGGTTCGCTTCCCCGCGGATCTTCGCATGACGCCGGATGCGGATTTCCGTTGGCCTGACCAACTTCAACCAGATCGGCTTTCCGTCGGGTGTCCGTTGGTCAGTGGGTGTCGCGAACCTGCTTTTGCCGCCCAACGGATGCCAGTAACGCTGGATCAACCATCGGGTGTCACCGGTCACTTGAAATGCCGCCACCTATGGTCACTTCAAATGCCGCCACTCTGGTGGGCGTCCGGAAGGGCTGGTGGGTGTTGATTTCGGGGTGATTTTCGGGTTCGAAATCCCTGGGACCGAAGAGAACCGGAGGTGCGATTTCGCCTCCCGCCGGTCCTCTCCGGCCCGTTTCTTGGGGCGCCTTTTCTCTGTCATTCTGTCTCACCGACTTCAAGGGGTTGTCTCCATTTTCTCTTCAAATGCCGCCAAAGTGACCGCCGGGTCCTCGGACCCCGGTTTCTTTCCCTTTCCACCCGCGACCCGGGGCGCCACGGCCACGTCCTTCACCCGGTAACTGCGCCCCTGGATCGCCACGATCTGCGCATGATGCAGGAAGCGGTCGAGGATCGCCCCGGCCGTCGGCACGTCCGCCAGGATCTTGCCCCAGTCCTCCAACGGCCGGTTGCTCGTCATGATCGTCGAGCGGTTCTCGTACCGGCGCATCACCACTTCGAAGAGATATTCCCCGGAGTGCTTGGGCAGGCTGCGCATCCCCATGTCGTCGACGATCAACAGATCCGGCTTCAGGTAGCGCCGCAACGTGCGGTCCTGTTGGCTGAAAGCGTCGTCTTTGAGGAAGTCGCGCACCAGATCGAAGATCGACCGGTAGAGGACCTCGAAGCCCTGCTGGATCGCCGCGTGGCCGAGGGCCTGGGCGAGGAAGCTTTTCCCGACCCCGGAAGGCCCAAGGAAAAGGACGTCCCGGTGCTCGCGCACGAAGCGGCACGTGGCCAGTTCGTAGAGCAGCTTGCGGTCGATGCCGGGGTTGAAACTCCAGTCGAACTGGTCGAGCGGCTTGAGTCCGCGGAAGTCGGCGGCCTTGACCCGGCGTTCGACGTGACGCTGTCGGCGCACGTTGAGTTCGTCCTGGAGGATGAGTTCGAGGAACTCGGCGTGCGCGAGACGGTTGGCCGAGGCTTCCTGCAATCGGACCGGCAGACTCTGGGCCAGGCCGGACAGACGGAGTTGTCGCAGCGCGGATTGGATGGAGTTGTTCATGGGGCGTCGAAGCAATCGGGAGTGAGGCGTTCGTAGTGGTCGAGGGGACGGATGAGTTCGTGGTGATGGAGGAAGTCGAAGTGGGTCTGCGGTGGAGGCGCATCGAGGGCTTCCCGGACGTCGCGCAAATGCCAGCCGCCGGCCTCCAGGGCGCGGGCGCAGGCGCGTTCGACATGACCGGGCGGATGCTTTTCCACCAGCGCCAGGAGCCCTTGGAGCACGCGCACGCCCTCGACGCCACGCTCGCGGTACATGGTGCTGGCCCAGGTGCCGGTGGCGGTGCCAACCAGGGCGGCGCGCTGGAGCATCCACTCGGCGCCGCGCTCGACGATGCGCCGCTTGTGGGAATGGATGTGGGCCGGATCGGTGGCGAAGCGACCGGGCTCGTGCCGGGTATGGATCGCGATCGGTTCCATCCGCTGGTTGAAAATCCGGACCACGCGCAGATCGGCCCGGACCCAGACATTGGCGCCGACGTATTCGGGAGGGACGGAGTAATAGGCGTGCTCGAAGGCGACGTGACCGTCGCGGTGAACGGTGCGCGGGGCTTCGACGAAGACGGGAAAGAGCGAGTCCGGCAGAGGCTTGAGGGCGGGGCGCTCGATCTCTTCGAAGAGTCGGCCGACCTGCTGGCGGGTGGTGCCGTGAATGCGGGTGTCGGCGATGGAGCGTTCCCAGTCGGCGAGGAAGTGGTTCTGTTCGGCCAGACTGGTGAAGCGCCGACCGCGCAACGCGTTCGATTGGGCGTATTTGACGCCGGCCTCCACTTTCCCTTTGTGACGTGGCATCGCCGGTTTTGTGGGCAGGAAGACGGTGCCGTAGTGGGAGGCGAACTCGCGCACCTTGGGGTTGAGATCGGGATCGAACCAGTCGACGCGCCGGACGGCCGCCTTGAGGTTGTCGATGACCAGGGTGGCCGGAACCCCGCCCAGGGCGCGAAAGGCGTTCTCCAGGCCGCGAATGAAGTTCTCGGTGGTCTGGCGGCGGAACACCTCGCTGTAGGCCTTGCGGGAATGGCTCAAGACGACCCGCAGCAAGTGCGGACGGAAGGACTCGCCCTCCGGTGTGGTGACCGGAGCCCCGGTGCCGTAGTCGATCTGGGCCTCGGTTCCTGGGGCGACTTCGATGCGGCGGAAGGGAATCGGAACTTCCTGACGCCATCGACGCACGAAGCGCTTCACGGCCTCGTAGCTGCCGGTGAATCCGGCGTCGGCGACGAGATCCTGGAAGATTCGTTGGGCGGTGAGACCGGCGGCGATCCCGGCCTGGATCCGGGCGGTGTGTTCGGTGCAGGAACTGCGAGAAGACGGGGCTCCGTCGAGGAGCGGAGCGGGGGTCACGGAAGGCTCCGCGGGAGCCGCTGGCGGGACGTCCGACCCGGCGGTCAGTTTGGCGGCATTTGGATCGGGAGGCCCCTCGGAGGAGCCGGGGGTCACTTTGGCGGCATTTGAGGGCGATCTGCGGCGCCACCGGGACACGGTGTCCCGGTCAACGCCCAGTTCGCGGGCGATGCGGCGGTTGGACCAACCGCGGTCGGCGAGTGTCCAGATCGACTGCTGGAGGCTCATGCTGAGCTGGTGCATGGCCCTCCCCAATGCGTCGGCATCGGGGCCCGGCAATCACCCTCTCAGACTGGCGGCATTTGAGTGACCATCCCTGGCGGCTTTTGCGTGACCGGTGACATGTTCCGTGCGTCCCGCCAGCCGCGTGAGGCCGCCAGGAGCCAGGCACGACCCGCCACCTCGGTGGTGATTCCCGCTGCTCCTGCGGTGGCTTTGGCCTCCTCCTCGCTCCTCGGGAACCCTGGGGGCGGTTCAGTGCCGACCAAAGCACCGTGGCCCGAGGGAATTCGCGCTCTTTCCTTTCCTTCTATGTCTTTGTCTTGGTTTTGGGA
>JADLFD010000770.1 GCA_020845805.1 Verrucomicrobiales bacterium
GAGAAACGTGGACGGACTTGGCGGGGTCCATGCCGGGAAGTCTGAAAAACTTTGAGGGAAGTGTCCCGCAAAATCGATCAACCCTCTAAGCCTCAACTCCCTGCTGCTATCCAAGGGGGCGTCCTAGTGCGGAGGTGGCTGGTGTCACCGGGAATCCACGTTGTGAAGGCAGGTCTCCGGCCCTACGTTGAGGCATGATGACTAAGCGCCTGTTCGGCCTGCTGCTCGGCGCCCTCCTGCCGGCAGGCGCGCCGGCGGAAACGGCGCCCGAGGCCGTGGTGAGTTCGCCGCGCGCCGGTAAGATCTACATTCTGCCCGTTCGGGAGAGCATCATGCCGCCCTTGGTTTATGTGGTCCGACGCGGGGTGAAGGAGGCGATGGAAGCGGGAGCGGAGGGCCTTGTCCTGGACATGAACACCGATGGTGGGCGGGTGGACGTGACCGAGGAGATCATCCAGATCCTGGGCCAGTTCAAGGGCTCCACGTACACGTATGTCAATGACCGCGCATTCTCTGCAGGCGCATTCATCGCAGTGGCGACGCAGAAGATCTACATGGCACCGCAGAGTGTCATTGGCGCCGCGGCACCGATGCTCATGACGCCCACGGGGACGGGCGCGGAACAGATGCCGGCTACGGTCGAGGCCAAGATGACCTCCGCGGTGCGCGCGATGGTGCGGACCCAGGCGGAGAAGAACGGCCACAATATCGAGGTGATCGAGGCCATGATCGACAAGACCCGGGCGCTGACGATCGACGGAGAGGTTCTGAACAAGGAAGGCAGCATCCTGACGCTGACCGACCGTCAGGCAGCAAAGTCGTACGGTAACCCGTCCCGACCCTTATTGTCCCTGGGGACGGTGGAGACCCTGGATGCGCTGCTGACGCGACTCGGTTACACGGAGTCGCAACGGGTCGAGATCACACCCACGGGCGCCGAGAAGGTGGGGCTCTGGATCAATTCGATCGCGCCGCTCCTGCTGGTGGTGGGGATCCTGGGGATCTACCTCGAGCTCAAGACTCCAGGATTCGGCCTTCCGGGCATCGTCGGAATCACGGCCTTCGCGGTGTATTTCCTGGGCGGCTACGTGGCGGGGCTATCCGCTGCCGGCTGGTTGCTCGTGTTCGTGGTGGGGTTGGCCCTATTGCTACTGGAACTGCTGGTCTTTCCAGGCACCTATGTGGCCGGCATTTCCGGGGCGGTGCTGATGCTCGTCGCCCTGGTCATGGGAACGGTGGACATGTACCCGGGGGGACCCGTCGTGCCGACCCTGCCGCAATTGAAGTTGCCGCTCCGCGATCTCGGTGTGGCGCTCCTGGTTTCCTTGCTCCTGGCCTTTGGGCTCGCGCGATTTTTGCCGAGAACTTCGATCTTCCGCGCGCTCGTTTCGCAGAGCGCGAGCGGGGTCGTCTCCGTGGCATCGTCGGAAGCACGGTTGGTCGCGTTCATGGGCCGGACCGGCGTGGCCGCTTCGCCCTTGAATCCGGGAGGGAAGGCGAGAGTGGACGACGAGTTATTGGATGTCATCAGCCGAGGCGAGATGGTGGAAGAGGGTCGGCCGGTCCGAGTCATCGGGCACAGTGGCCAGGCCATTGTCGTGGAGGAAGTCGTCTAGATAGCACGGCGACCCTTCGTATTGGATGGCACCTTCACTTCACGCTCTCCGGCTGCGCGAGGGCATCCTTTACCTCGATAAGGAGCAACACCCTCACCACCCCCGCAGATTGGTGGGGGGGGGACAGGTTTGAGCGTATTGCCCGATGCGCCCCGACCGGGCAACCATGGCTGGGTAAAAACACGATTCATTCATGAGGACACCCAAGCGTTGGTCGATCGCATGCATGGCAGCCGTGCTGCTGTCCGGGCTCTCGGCAGACGCCAGGACCTTACGGTTTGGCGGCTACGACTGGACGATACGGTCGGGGCAGGGCGGGCCCGGACCCAATCGGTGGGACGAATCGAATGTCTGGCTCGATGACGCCGGATTCCTGCACCTGAAAGTCCGTCACCGGGACGGGGTATGGACTTGTGCCGAGGTAACCTTGCAGCAGCGCCTGGGCTTTGGCCGTTACCAGTTCCAGATTGAAGGGCCCATCGATCGGCTCGACCCGAACGTGGTTCTTGGACTGTTCAACTACCCCACTTCGGATGTGGGCGCGGACGCCACCCATGAGATCGACATCGAGTTCGCCCGTTGGGGAAATCCGAAGTTTCCCATCGGAAACTTCACCGTCTGGCCCGTGGAAAAGACTCTGAAGCCGACGTCGAGCACCTTCGAGTTCCGATTGACCGGCATTGGTTCGACGCATCGCTTCGAATGGACGCCCACGCAGGTGCGGTACCTGTCCTTGCAGGGGTGGCGGGATGACGACCAGGAACGGATTCACTCTTGGAACTACGCACCTTCCGACCCTGCCCAACGCATCTCCCAACGACCCCTGCCGCTGCATCTGAACCTTTGGCTGTTCCGAGGCCAGCCCCCCACCGATCAACAGGAGGTGGAAATCGTGGTGCGGAGCCTGCGCTTCACTCCGACGGGTGGGTGAGGGCGTCCTCCGAACGATTTGGCAGAACCAGGCGGATTCCCGGCGGTGCGACCCAGAATCCCACCGTCCCGACCTGGACCGCGGCACGTTTGGCATGGGGAACGAGGTGATGGCGCGATATCAGGATCCCAGGGTCTGGGTTTAACCCCTTTGCCTGGCGATTGCATGGCATGAAGTGCGGGTGGGGGTCGGGCTGAGCGTGCAATCAAGGGGAGGAGTAGATGAGCCACACCCCGCCGAGGAGGACCAGGATGCCGCAGGCGTTCTTGAGGACGGCGAGGCCCTTTGATGCATCGTTCCAGTTGAGAAAGCGCTGGACGCGCTCCGTGGACGTGCCGGCGGCGACGATGACTCCGCAATGACCGAGGCCATAGGCCACCAGCAGGAGCACGCCGAAGGGCAGATCCGACGCTGCTTGTCGGAAGGTGACCCCCAGCATCGGGGCCATGTAGGCAAAGGTGCAGGGGCCGAGGGCGATGCCAAAGACCAGTCCGAGGAGGAAGGCGGCGAGGAGGCCTTTGCGCTTCCATCCGACCTGGCCAGGACCTCTCCACGGCATCGGAATCACGCCCAAAAGGTGAAGGCCCACGGCGAAGAAGAGGAGGGCCACGATGTAGTTCCCATAGCGACCGACGTCGCCCATCATCCGACCCGCGGCAGCCGTCACGACACCGATGGCGGCGATGGTGATCAGGATGCCGACGGCAAACAGGGTGGCCGTCCAGAAGGCTCGGCGGGCGGTGACGCGGCCTTGGTCGCTGATGAAGCCGATGATCAGCGGGATGCTCGCGAGGTGGCATGGACTCAGCAGGATGCTGAGGATGCCCCAGAGGAACGCAGCCCCGACGGCCACCATGGGAGCTCCTTCGAGGGCCCGGCTCAGTTGGGTAAAGAGTTGCTCCACGGCAACGCCGCTCAGGTCTGAGTTGAGGATGAGGTAGAGGAAGGCGCAGATTCACGCAGTCGGCCGTCCTCCATTTCCAGGGTCCGGTCGAACACGTCCAAGGCTCGATGGTCATGAGTGACCACCAGCACGGCAGCGTGACGCTCGCGGGCGACCTTGGCGAAGAGTTCCATCACCTGCCGACCCCGCTGGCTGTCCAATGCCGCCGTCGGTTCGTCGGCCAGGATCAGACCCGGCTCGTTGGCGAGGGCTCGCGCAACGGCAACGCGTTGCTGCTGTCCGCCGGACAATTCCTCCGGCAGATGACGGGCGCGGTCGCCAACGCCGAGGTAATCCAGCAGTTCATGGGCGCGGTGCTTGGCCGCCCTCGGTGTCACGTCGTTGATTTCCATGGCGACTTGAACGTTCTCCAGGGCGGAGAGGAAGGGGATCAGGTTGGCCCGCTGGAAAATGAACCCGAGATGCTTCCGGCGGAAGGCGCGGAGGTCCATCAGGGCGTGGGGGCCGTCGAGGACCAGCTGGCCGCCCAGGTGGACGCGGCCGGAGGTCGGCGGGTTGATGAGGCCGATGGCCGTCAGCAAAGTGGACTTACCCGCTCCACTGGGCCCGAGCAGGGCCACGACCTCGCCCCGCTGGACCTGCAGTGTCACGTCCCGCATGGCGACGACCTCGGTGTTGCCGCTGCCGTATGTCTTGGTCAGCGACTCCGCGAGGATGGCGGGAGCGTGGATGGCGAGCGCGTTCATCCGGCCAGGATCTTGTTGGGTTCCACTTGCATGGCTTTGGCGATGCCCAGGAGGCTGGCGAGGACGGAGATGGCCAGGACGATGGCGCCCAGTATGAGCAGGTCCCGGGCCTCGATGATCACCAGGCGAGGGAACATGGGGAACGCATACTGCCCCAACCACCAGGCCAGGCTGTATCCGAGCGCTCCCATGAGCAGCGCCTGCTGCAGGATCAGTCCGACGATCACGCCATGACGCGCTCCCATAAGCTTGAGCATGGCGATGTCGTGGAGCTTATCGAGAGTCAGGGTGTAGAGGATCAACGCCATGATGATGGTGGAGATGAGGATCAACAGGACACGGAACATCCCCAGTTGGCGGCGGGATCGGTCCACCATGCCGCCCAGCAGCAGCTGCTTCTGCTGGTCGGTGGAGTACGCGGTGACATCCGGCCAGGCGGAGAGGGTTTCGATGATGTCTTGTGTCTCCACGCCGGGCCGGAGTTTGAGGAGCACCGCGCTGATTTGAGGCGGAGAGAGCGAGGGGATGTCGCGCTCGAGGCCGCTGGCGCGATCCAGCAGCAGCGGGAGGACCTGACCAAGATCCTGCGAAGCGACCCGCTCGCGGCGGGCGGCGCGCTCCAAACGCAGGGCGTCCCCCGGGACCTCGAATTGAATGGCCATCGCGTCGGTGGCCGTAAAGAAGGCAAGTCCATCCCCTCCTGTTCCGACGAGACCGCGGGTGAGGCCCACGACGGTGTATCGATCCCTCCCTAAGTTGAGTTGATCGCCGAGCGCGAGACCGAGGGAACGATCGGCGATCATCTCGAAGTGGGCTTGTCGCAGTGGGCGGCCAGCGGTGAGGGGAATCCACTCACCCTTGTCTTCCGGCCAAGCCAACCCCTGAACCACCATGCGCAGCGGGCGGCCCTGGTGCTCGCGCTGAACCGTGTGAGAGACAAAGCGTCGCGCCCAGGCGACTCCGGGAACGGCGCCAGCCCGGTCCTCCAGGGTGACGGGAACCCGCGAGATTTCAGCGAAGGGTCCCCGGGTTCCTCCCTGGACGATCCACACGTCCGCGTCGATGCGATCCACCAGGAGAATCGCCTCGTGAATGAGGCCCCGGTAGATGCCGCCCATCCCCATCACGATCATCAGCAGGAGACCGATGCCGAGCGTCGTCAGGACGAACCGGCCGGCGTTGTGGCGAATGTCGCGAACCGCGAGGTTCATGGGATCTTGATGCGCTGGCCGTCGCGTAGGGGTGTGGCTAGTCCATCGGCGGGGCGAAGCACCCGCTCGCCCTCCTTCAGACCCTCAAGGACCTCGACGGAGCCTGCCCCGCTCAGTCCGGTGGAGATCGGTCGCCAGCGAGCGTGCCCGCCATCCTCAACAAGGACTCCCCGGCGCCCATCCCGCATGGTCAGGAAGGTTTCGGGCACGGTGACGACCTCGTCTTTATGTTGGGTTCCGATGAAGACCTCGGCTCTCTGTCCGAAGGTCCAGTTGGGGGGTAGGGTATCGACCCGAACGTCGACCAGGAATTCCCGTGTCTCCCGGTCGGTTTCGCGACCCAGGCGCGCCACCTTGCCATGGTGGTCGTGGCCCGGTTGCGATCGAAACACGACCCGGGCGGATTGATCCGGAGCCAACTGGGCGGCGGCGGTCTCGTCGACCCAGGCGGCAACCCAGATCTCGTTCGTTGCCGCGAGCTGCAGCACCGAGGATCCGGGCACCACGACTCCGCCGGGGTCTCGGTCGCGGCTGACCACCAGTCCGTCATACGGGCTGCGCAACTCGGTGAAGGTGAGGCGTTCTTTCTGGTACAGCAGGTTCTTCTCAGTGGTCACGGCCTGGCTCTGCGCTTCGGCGATCGAGGCCTGACTCCTTCGCAGGTCGGCCTCGGCGACCTTCAAAGTCTCGGCCGCTTTGTCGAAGTCGGCCTGTGAGGTGACTTTGGTCGCCACCAACTCTTCCACCCGCTGATGATCGAGTCGGGCCTGGCGAAGCACGGCTTCGGCCCGCGCTTGATCCGCACGGACGCGCTCCACCGTGGCGCGCGCGGCCACCACCGTGGCCTCGGCGACGGCGACTTGTTGTCGTTGCTCGCCATCGTCGAGGCGCGCGAGCAACTGGCCGTTGGTGATGGCATCGCCTTGATCGACGAGAACTTCGGCCAGCCGTTCCTGGATTCGCGGGCTCAGCGTCGTCTTGACCCGCGCCTCAAGTGTTCCCGTTCCCATCACCTCTGCGGTGAGGGGGCCGTGGGTGGCGGTGTGGGCCAGCACCGGGACCCGGACGAGGCGCGAACGGGCGACAAGCCCGGCCACGAGTGCCAGGAGCAGGAGCCATTTCCAGGAGCGACGGAGGGTGTTCATGTCGATCGGGCAAGGGGGGCAGCCTACTTGCATTCGCCCAGCTTGCACGCTTTGGCGATTTGCTCCGGGGTGAGCTTCATCTTGTCGGCGAGCGCCTGGGCGAGGGTGATCTGCCGCCCGGTCATCGACGGGCGCTGCTCCAGCCACGCGTTCAGGTTCGCCTGGGTGACGAAGAACCCCTGCTTGAAGCAACCGGCCGAAACCCACTTTCCGTCCGGGGTCTTCCTCTGACCAAACCAGGCGAAGGCGGAGGCGGGCTCGAGGGACGCCACCTGGCCATCGAGCGTCTTCACGCGGATGCGTTCGCCACTCAAGCCATCCCGAGCCTCGATCTCGATGTCCTTCTGCAGTCGGGCGGCCACCCCAAGTGCGCAATGAGTGCAGCAGCCCTGGGTACGGGTGCCGCCTGCGATCGTGACCGGACACGCGTCCTCCGGATAGACCGCCCGGTCGCAAAAGCCGCAGCGGATCGCCAGCTCCTTGGTTCGCAGAGCTTCCCAGGGGATCAACATTCCCGGGCTTGTGACCTGGGCGACTTTCGCCGACCCGGCCTGGGCAAATGCCTGGACCGTGGCCCGCCCCTGGGCGTCCATGCCGTAGAGATAGGTGGCGCCCACCGCCGGGATCAGCGTGCCGGTCTCGGCGTCTGTCACCTGAACTTTGGCCTCCTCGGCTTTCGGGTCGGCGCCGACGAGGCTGGAGAAGTAGATGAAATAGCAGTGGGGCGAGCACAGGAAGCGTTCCTCGGTGGTTCCCTTGACCTTCGTCAGGTGGGCAGGGGATATGTCGGCGTCGCACATGTAGCAGACCCTCTCTCGAGGTCGGGTGTCGGCCTGGACGGGTTCCTCCCGGACAATCCCGACCGTGGTTGTGCCCGTGCTGACGCCCAGTTCCCTCCACTTGGCGAGAATGTCCTCCTTTCCGAAGAAACCGGTGTGCCGATACAACTCCTTGCCGCTGGCGTCATAGAAGATCTGCGTGGGGATCATCTCGATCCGGTATTCTTCCCCGGCCTCGGGATTCTCCCAGACGTCGATGAACTGAACCTCGAAATGGCTGGCGTAGTCCTTCCTCAATGCCTCGAGGATGGGCGCCATGAGTTGGCAGGGAATGCACTTACCGGCGCCGAGGTCCACGAGGCGGGGAATGGGAGTCCTGCTCCCGGTCGCGTCCGCCCGGGCTTCGGCGGCGACGCCGGAGGGAGGGGAGGTCGCGAGATTGGCGCGTTTGAGGGCAAGGACGCCCGCGACGGCAGCGGCGAGGGCGCCCAGGACGAGGAAGCGTACCCAGGTCTTCATGGTCGTTCAGGCAGCGGAAGGTTGTGGACGTGCGGCACGCAGGATCTGCTTCAGTTCCTCTAAGGAGGGGACCCGGCCGGTGACCTTGACCGCGCCGTCCACCACCAGAGCCGGCGTCAGCATGACGCGAAGAGTCAGGATCTGGTTGAGGTCGGTGATCTTGCTCAGTTGGCATTCCAAGCCGAGCTCACGGGCCGCTTGAGCGGTGGCTTCGGCGAGCTTCTGGCACTTGGTGCAGCCGGGACCGAGGACGAGGAGTTCCATAGGGGTATTCCTTTCTTGGTTGGATTCAGACGAAGGCTCCGAAGGCCCACCCGGTGAGGGTGGCCATGGTGATCACGAGTCCGGTAAAGGTCAGGGTCTTGCGCCAGCCCATCACCGACTTGAGGACGAGGATGCTTGGAAGGGACAGGGCCGGACCGGCCAGGAGGAGAGTGAGCATGGGCCCCTGATGCATCCCCAGTTTGCCCAACGCCTCACAAATGGGGATCTCGGTGAGGGTCGCGAAATACCAGAAGGCCCCAATCACACTCGCCACGAGGTTGGCGGAAAACGAGTTGTCCCCGACGAGTCGAGTCACCGCGGCCTCGGGAATCAGCGCACCCACAAATCCCACCACGAACACGCCGCCGAACAGCAGCGGCACGATCTGTTTGGAGAAGTCCCACGTGTTGCTCATCCATTCGCCGACCTCCTGCCGGTCCAGCCAGCGCCAGGTCATCAGCAGCACGGCGAGACCCATCATGGCGGCCATCCACCACTTGCGGTGATGAAGCCAGATCACCCAGGTGTCGGCTTCCTGCACCGTGGCGATCTCGGCTTTCGGCAGGGTGACCTTGGCGCCGGAAGGTTGTGCGTTCCACGGGACCTCGAGTTGGTAGACTATTTCGTCACGGGTTTCTTGCAGGCTAACGGCAGAGAACGTCTGTCCGTCCGAAGTGGTGACCATGACGTGGCCCGGGTTGTACCAGTCGCTGAGGACAAGGAAGGCCACCATGGCCGACAGGAGAGTCGAGGTCTTCCAAAGGGGACGACTGGGGGGAGGCGCCTCCGGCATCGCCAGGGCCTCGCGGACCCGAGCTGATTCCTCGCGCCGAAAGACCATCGCCATGATCCACCCGATCGCGACCGAGAACACCACGGCGCCGATCGCCCGGGCGATGCCGATGGGCGCCCCCAGGACTCGCGCCGTAAGGAAGATGGCGAGAACGTTGATGGCCGGCCCCGAATAGAGGAACGCGATGGCCGGGCCGAGGCCGGCACCCAGTCGGTGAATGCCGGCGAACACGGGCAGCACGCTGCACGAACAGACGGCGAGTACGGTTCCGGAGACCGAGGCGACGCCGTACGCCTTGGGCTTCGATGACGAGGGTCCGAGATGTCGGAGCACGACCTCCTTCGAGAGGAAGGTGGTCACCGCGCCGGCGATGAACATCGCGGGCACCACGCAGGCCAGGGTGTGGTTGCGGACATACCATTGGAGCAGCTTGAAGGCCTCCTGGATGGCCCGTTGCACAGTGGCATTCGAAAGCGGCAGGTAATACGCGACCAGGAAGACCCCGGCCATGGCGCTGAGGACGTGGAGTTCCCGGCGCCAGGCCGAAGGGAGGCTGAGAGAGGTCGCACTCATGGAAAAGAGCTGCAAAGCTATTTAGCGCATGCGCTAACGAGTAATCAAAAAAAGGGGGTTACCGGTTGCCCCCGTTGGATTTCACGTCGCCGACGCACTGGAAGAACTTCATCACGCACGGCGTCATCAAGCGGTAGAAGACCTGGGTGCCACGCTTCTCGTCATCGACGATGCCCGCGTTCTTCAGGATGGAGAGGTGACGCGACACCGTGGGCATTTCCGACCCGACCATCTCCGCCAGCTCGCACACGCAGCGTTCGCCGCGGGAGAGTTCATCCACCATCAGCAGGCGACCCGGATGCGCGAGGGCCTTGAAGACCTGGGCCTGCGGTTTGAAATCGGCGGGCTTGAGTGGGGGTTTGGGCATGGCGACCTTACGGCTGAAGCTTATTCGCTATTTGGCGAAATATGTCAACCGGCGTGTGGCCGCGTGGTTTGCCTGCGAATGGCGCCCTGCCACCCACCGCCTGCCGCAGGGCCGTCCCCTGCAATCCCCAAGCCGCCCGCAGGCTCACCCTCGCGGGGGTGGCCTCGCCACGCGCTGGTGGCCCGCCAGTTGGTCCGCACGGGCCACCCGAGGTCCAGGGACACGATCGCCCCTCTCCGGACCAGGCACCCCGAGAGAGGCAGATCGCGAGCGAGGTGGGGACGCGCCGCGTTCAGCCCTTCGGCTTTCGCGCGGTGATGTTCGCGGAGGCCACGAAGTCGCCGGCGTTCTGGCCTGGGATCCAGTCGTTGATGAAAGCGCGACTGGCCTGCTTGATATCGACTCGGATTTCGATGAACCCGGCTGCGGTCAGCATTGCCTGCAGTTCGGCGGGTGACGCGGCGCCCGCGACGCAACCGGTGTAGGCCGCCAGATCGGCCTTTAATGCCGCCGGGATCGGCTGAAGAGCGACGATGTCGGAGATGGCGAGGCGGCCACCCGGATGGAGCACTCGGAAGGCTTCGCGGTACACGCGTGGCTTGTCCGGGGACAAGTTGACGACGCAGTTGGACAGGATGAGATCGGCCACACCATCCGCGACGGGGAGCGCCTCGATTTCGCCCAGGCGGAATTCCACGTTCGTGTGACCGCTGCGCCCAGCGTTCGCCCGCGCCTTGCTGATCATGTCGGGCGTCATGTCCACGCCGATGACCTGGCCCTGTTCGCCCACGCGGCGGGCGGCGAGGAAGCAGTCGAATCCGGCGCCGCTGCCCAGGTCCACGACGGTTTCACCCGGCTGAATCGAGGCGATGGCGGTGGGATTGCCGCAGCCCAGTCCGAGTTCGGAGCCTTCCGGGGCGTGAGCCAGATCCTCGGAGGAATAGCCCAGGGTCAGGGCGTCTGTGGCGGCAGGGTTCTCCGCGCCGGGCGTGCAGCACGATGGGGCGCAGCCGCACCCCCGTTGATCCTGGCGCGCGATTTCGCCGTAACGGGCGCGGACCTGCTGCCGGATGCCGTCGTGTTGGGTCGTGGTGGTTTCAGACTTCGTATTCATATTCGTGGTCTCCTGGTTTCCCATGTTCACAGGAGTAGACGGCCCGGCAGGGAAAAGGACGCAGACTCTTTTTCGCACCGGGGAGGGTCCGAGTCCTGGCACGCGCACTCGCCTCGTGGTTCGACCTCCAGGACCTTGCCGTACCGGTCGGTTTCCCAGCGGCAGCAGCGTTCCATCTCTTTCCGAAGCAGGGCGCGACCCCGTTGAACCCTGGACTTCGCGGCCGAAACCGAGAGCCCGAGGCGGCGGGCCAGTTCCACCTGGGACACACCTTCCAACTCAATCAGCCGAATCGCCTCGCGATAGAGCGGCGGCAGGCGGTCCACGACCGATCGGACATAGTGGCGAAGCTCCCGGCTGAGGGCTTCGTCCTCCGCCGACAGCGTACTGTCCGAGACTGCGAGCAGCGGTCCATGAGCCGCCTCGTCGAACTCTTCGGTCTCCCGTGATTTTCGGAAATGATCGGCGATGGTGTGGCGGGCGATCTGAAAGACCCACGCTTCGAGGCGTTCCCGGTTGCGCAGGGTCGCGAGCCGCGTCTCCACCCGCAACAGCGTCTCCTGCGTCAGATCATCCGCGAGCGACGCGTTGCGAACTCGGGAGCCTATGAAGGAACGAAGTGTCTGGCGCAGCCTGGGCATCGGATCGGCCTCGGCCGGGAGGGTTTCGACGGAAGGGGCAGACATTCCGAACGGGGTTAGTGGGGCAGGGCCCGGTTGTACCAACCGCGGGAATCGTTGCACATGCGGCACACCGACAACATGACGGGCACTTCCACCAAGACCCCCACGACGGTCGCCAGGGCCGCGGGGGATCCGGGTCCGAAGAGGGTGATGGCCACGGCCACGGCGAGTTCGAAGAAGTTGCTGGCCCCGATCAGGGCACCCGGAGAGGCCACGTTGTGGGGCACCTTGAGCCACCGCATGAGCAGGTAGGTCAGGCCCGAGTTGAAGTAGACCTGGAGCAGGATCGGAACGGCGAGGAGCAGGACCGCGAACCATTGGGTGGTCAGGTTCTCCGCCTGGAAGGCGAAGATGAGCACCAGCGTCGCCAACAGGGCAAAGATGGTCACCGGCTGAAACCGAGGAAGGAAGGACCTCTCGAACCACTCCAACCCATGCGATCTCAACAGCACGGTGCGGGTGATCCAACCGGCCGCGAGGGGGATGACAATGAACACGACCACCGAGGTAATGAGCACCTTCGACGGCACGACCACCTGCGCCACGCCGCACAGGAACATCACGATGGGGGCGAACGCCACCAGCATGATGAGATCGTTGACCGCCACTTGCACCAACGTGTAGGCGGGGTCCCCATCCGTGAGGTAGCTCCACACGAAGACCATCGCGGTGCAGGGTGCCGCCGCGAGGATGATCAGGCCGGCCGTGTAGTTACGCGCCGTGTCGGCGTCGATCCACCGGGCGAACAGGGTCTGAAGGAACAGCCACGCGAAGAACGCCATGCTGAACGGCTTGATCAGCCAGTTCACGAACAGGGTGACCAGAATGCCTTTGGGGCGACGCGCGATGCCGCCGAGGGAGCCGAAGTCCACCTTGAGCATCATCGGGTAAATCATCAGCCAGATGAGGACCGCGATGGGGACGTTGACCTGCGAACCCTGGCCGAACTCCATGCGGCTGAGGCTGGCGGTCCATCCCGGGGCGAGTTTGCCCAGCAGGACGCCCACGACCATGCAGAGGAACACCCACAACGTCAGGTAGCGCTCGAAAAAGGCGAGGCGTTTGCCGGGCGGCGGCGGCGTCTCGGCGGAAGGGGAGGGGGTGGTCGTCATGGGTGTTCGCTCCGGTCCCTGAGGTTAGCCGCAGGACTCGCCCGGCGCGCATCCGCACGAGGAATCCTTACGGGCAGAACCTGGCTTCGAACTCAGCACTCCGAACCCACCTAGAACCACGCGGCGAATGGGTTCCCCGGTCTCGGGATGGCGCGTCAGGGGCGCCTCCGTCGTGGTTTGGCGGATCTCGAAATAGCGCGCCTTCTCGCCGGGCGTGGCGGGGATCGTTTCGTAAACGTAAGTGGTCATGGAAGGGAGGCGCGTGGTGGGTGATGCGGAGTAAAGAACTGGCGGAGCCCCGTGGATCCTACCGGCTCCTCAGCCATCCAGGGGACGACTACGGTTCGGCTGGATTGCTGTTCGGAGACCTCGCGCAGGAAGGGACTCTCCCCCGTGGCGCGCGCCGCCAGCAGGGGGTCGCGTGTGCCGGATGCCGCCAGGCTCTGGTTCACCACCCACGCGAAGGGCTCTATTCCAGCGCGGCGGAGATCCGTTTGGAGATCGGCCGCCTCATGAACGGGCGTCGGCTCGGGAACAGTGACAATGAGTACGCGCGACCACTCCGGGTCGCGGAGGCGCGGAAGGAGTTCTCGCACCTCAGCCGGAAGGTCGCTGGCCCTGCGCGCGATCTCGCGATGATAGGCCTCTGTGGCGTCCAGCAGTAGAAGCGTGTGTCCGGTGGGAGCGGTGTCCAGGACCACGAATCGATCGGCGCCCAGCGCGACAGTGCGGGCGAAGGCGCGAAAGACGGCGATTTCCTCCGTGCACGGCGATCGCAGGTCCTCCTCCAGCAGTGCCCGAGCCTCCGGATCCAGCCCCTGGCCGTGGGTCGCGAGAACCTGATCGACGTACGCCTGCGTCTCGGCGTGCGGATCGATCCGACTGACCTCCAAGCCCTCGATATTGCCCGCCGTGTACGCCACGTGCGCCGCGGGGTCGGTGGTGCTGAGGTGGAC
>JADLFD010000771.1 GCA_020845805.1 Verrucomicrobiales bacterium
CCGCGGTCCGGGCTGCCGCGTCGGGAGTCGCGGGTGCGAAGATCCGGTCGGAGAGTAATTTTCGCCTGCGGACGCTTGAGCAGCCGATCCACTTCGGCTCGCGTCGGCATGGCTTCCTGCGCGCCCGCGCGCGTCGCGGCGAGGGCGCCCGCGGCGCAGGCAAAGCGCATGGATTCACCAAGGCGCGCGCCTTCTGCCAGGTGCACAATCAAGGCGGCGGTGAAGGCGTCACCGGCGGCGGTGGCGTCGATGGCGCGAACCGGAAACGCCGGGGCCACCAGGGTTTCCCGCACGCCCGCATGGGCGATGGCGCCGTCTCCCCCCAATTTGATCACCACCAGGCCGGGGTCGTGCCGTCGGATGAGGGCGCGGGCGGCCTGCTCCGCTTCCATCACCGAGCCGCAGGGCAAGCCGGTGAGCGAGGCGGCTTCGGTTTGGTTGGGACTGAGGATGTCGATGCCTCGCAGGGTGGCGGGCAGGCCGTCGTCGGGTGCCGGTGCGCAGTCGAGGATCACGGGGATCTTGTGCCGCCGGGCGATGCGGGCGGCGGCGGCCACGGTTCGCAGTGGCACCTCGAGTTGCATCAGCAGCGCATCCGCCTGCTCGATCAGCTCTTCCAAGGCACGCACGTCCTGGGGCAGGAGCCGCGCATTCGCACCGGGAACCACGGCGATGGTGTTCTGTCCCTCGGCATCCACGCTGATGCTGGCCGCGCCCGATCCGCAGCCGCGCACACGCCGGACGTGCTTTACCTGCACCCCTTCGGCCCGGAGCCCGGCGATCAATTGCTCGCCGAGTGCGTCGTCCCCCACGCATCCGATGAGCGTGGAGTCCGCGCCCAATCGCGCGATGGCCACGGCCTGATTGGCCCCCTTGCCGCCGGCGCGGCAGTCGAAGGCATGGCCGGGAAGAGTTTCTCCCGGCTGGGGCAGACGCGTCACCCGGGTGACGAAGTCCATGTTGATGGATCCGAGCACGACGATGCGCGCTTTGCGGCCGCGGCGGCGCTGGTTGTCTGCTTCGTTCTCCATGGCGGAAGGGGACCATGGGAGGGTGCTCTCGCCGGGACGTCATCGTCCATCACGAAGAAGCGAGATGGAGGGATCCGGGGTCAGGGGGCCGTCACGTGGGGCGGGTTGGCCGAAGCAAAGAGGGAGGCCGAGGGTTTCCCGCGCCGCCGAGGTCGAGGGCAGGCGAGGTCAACCGGGGCGGCCCCATCGTTCGATGGTGAACTCCGGCGTCTCACGCAGCACCGCTTCGCGGCGGAACGCCGGTTCGAACTCCGGGAAGAAGGCGTCGCCTTCGGGCTGGGCGTGGACCCGCGTGAGCAGGAGGGTGGCGCAGCGGTCGAGTGCCTGCTGATAGATCTCCGCGCCACCGCAAATAAACACCGGCTGCGGCAGATCCGGTCTTTCCGCCACCGCGTCGAGCGAAGGCAACGTCAGCACGCGGTCGTCATGGAATCCGGAACGGCTGAGCACGACGGTGGTGCGCCCCGGCAGGGGCCTGCCGATGGATTCGTACGTGCGGCGCCCCATCACCAGCGTTCCCCCCATGGTGGTCGACTTGAACCATTGGAAGTCCTCGGGCAAGTGCCACGGAATGCGATTCCCTCTCCCGATCACGCGGTTGTCAGCGAACGCGGCAATGGCCGTCCAAGGGCGATCCCGCCCCGGTTGGGTCGAGGTTTCGGAGTTGGGGGTGGACAGGGGAGAACTCATGCGTCGGATCGGCAGAGCGCCAGGATTTTACGGGCGCCGCGCCGCGAGCCAGAGGTTATCGGCGCACCCCATGGCGGCGAGGAGCTTCTCGGCCAGGGAAAGGCCGAGTCGCGCGGGCGTGGCGATGAGCGATTGCTTCCATCGTGTCGTCCGTCTGAGCAATGCAGCGCGCTCCCGGTCCGGGACCAGTTCGTCGGAACCGCGCCGCCAGTCCTGCCACAGGACGATCGGATTGAAGTGAGATCCACCGCGCGCGATGGGGGAAAGTCCGGCTTGCCGGGTCAGCCGTTCAAGGGTGCCGGCCTCGAAGTAGTTGACGTGCTGAGGGAGGATGTACCGGTATCGTGTGCCGAGCAGGCGGACACCGAGCGCGGCGAGATTCGGGACCAGCACGAGACAAACCCCTTCCGGGCGCAGCCAATGTCGGGCGCGCTCCAGGAACGAGAGCGGATCGGGCAGGTGTTCGAGAACCGCCCAGAACGTGACCACATCGAATCGGCGCGCGCCGAAATCATGGGTCAGCAGGGAATCGGCCACGACCTCGATGCCGTGCGACCGGGCGTGGTCCAGGGCAGCGGTGGAGACGTCGATGCCGGTGACCTGGTAGGCGTCCGGCCAGCGCGTGCGCACCTGGTGCAGGAACGCTCCGGTGCTGCAGCCCACGTCGAGCACGGAACCTTCGGAAGCGAACCGTCGCAGCAGGCGAAGTTCGCGTGTGAAGCGCACCGAGGCGAAGTCGCCTTCGAGTTTATCGGCTGAGAGGTAGAAGGGGCGTCCGAGTTGGTCGTAGTGCGCCGCCTCGCTTTCGGGGGGCAGTGGATCGGCGAAGACCATCCGGCACGCGGTGCAGCGCACCAGATGGAGTGTGCCCTTGGTCCGCCAGGGAAGGCGCGTCTCCGCCTGGCAGACGGGGCAAGGGCGACGTGCGGCGTCGGGGGGCAGGGGACTCATGGGGGCGCAGGCCTGGCAGGGGCTCCGGACTCCGCGCGGATGATGGGTGGGGCGATGAGGGCGCGACGCGGAGG
>JADLFD010000772.1 GCA_020845805.1 Verrucomicrobiales bacterium
CCCGTGGTGCAACTGCGGACGGCGACGGGGGCGGGGGGGCGGTCGCGGGAGGGGACGCTGGTTCCTTGGGGAGTGGAGGCGCCGCGGTTGGGCGGTCCCGGCCACGACTGGCTTCGGAAGGGGGAGGAAATGCGGCACGCACACCGGAGCAGGTGGTGGCGGGCAAGGTGAATGCGTTCGCGCGTCATCGCCGGGACGTCGTGAACCAGGTGGCGCGGCAACTCAACCTCGCGGTATCTCCCGAGGTGCAGAAGTTTTTTGATGCGGTGGAAGGCGGCGATTGGCGCGAGATCAAGGGGCTGTACTCGAGTTTGATGGCGCGGCGGGATGCGGGCACGGATGCGGAATTGAACGCCGTGTGGCCCGCGCTGCGCGAGACGTACGGGGTGGCGGAACAGAGCCAGTTCTGGCCGGCCCAGGAATTGTTGTCCTATGGCCAATCGGTGCTGGGCGCCCTGCCACCGGGGGCGGTGGTGATCGCCGGCAACGACGCGGCGCGCGCCATTCCTGCGCTGGTCAGCGAGACCGGGGGCGGCACCGCGCGGCCGGTGATTCTGCCGGCGGATTCCACCGACGACCCGGGAACGCTGGCGTACCTCTCGGCGGTGCATGGAGACCGGTTGGTGCTCCCCTCGGGCGATCCGGGCAGCGCGGATCCGAATGCGACCCCCGAGGCCGGGCGGGAAGGTGCCACGCGGCGGGCGGGTGGCCTTTTCCGGGCGTTGCTGGAGAAAAATCCGACCTCCCCGTTGCTGGTGGCGGATGGTGCGGCGGCGGCGGCGCTGGGGCTGGAGGTGGTGCCTCGCGGGCCGGTGATGGAAGTGGTGACGGGCGGAGCGACGCCGGCGGAGACGCAGGCGCGCGCGGGCGAGACCCTGGCGTATTGGAAGGACACGGCGCAGCGCCTGCAGTCGGAGAGTGGGTTGGGTGGGGATGCTCCCACGCGCCGAGCCTACGCCAACATGGCGCTCAGCCAGGCGGGACTGTACGCCGCCCGCAATCTGCCTTCGGAGGCGGACCAGATGTACCGCTACGCCATGGAGGTCGCGCCCTCGGCCCTGGACCCCGTCCAGGCCTACTCGGGTTACCTGGCTGGTGCCGGGCGTGTGGCGGAGGCGATGCGGGTGGTGGACGAATTCGCGCGGCAGAACGAGGAGTTGCGTGCCGCAGCGGACGTGCTGCGTCAGTCGCTCCAGCCCAAGCCATAGTTCGTTCGTTCGTAGCGTCCGGCCCGCGCACCCATCCTACGCCTGCCCGCCCCGCCCGCCGTCGATCGGTCAGATCAGGCGAAGGACGCGCACGAACTGGATCACGGCGACCTGCTGCGCGCGGGAGGCCGTCAGGTCCACGACGAACTCAGCGGCGAAATCGTTGTTTCCGTCAGGATCGACGAGCACCTGGAGGATTTGCCAGGTGGCGCGGTCCTCGGCGACGCGGATCTGGGTATGGCGATGGTTGCGCGCCTCCGGGTCGAGCCGGATGCGGGAACGGGTGGCGAAGTATTCGTCCAGGGCCTGACCCAGTTTGGCGACGGGGGGGAGGGTCGGAGAGGCTTCGGTTCCCTCCACCGTCTCGGCCCCCGACGGAGCGAGAGGGGGGATTGGGGCGAGGGCCTCGTCGGGCTGGCCGTCGACCAGGGCGCGAAGGAAGGCAAAGATGCGTGTTCGCAGGAGCGCGGTGAAGGCGCGCGTGTCGCGGGTGATGTCTTGCCGCGCTTCCTCCGCGCCGGGGGGGCGCACTTCCGGCGCGGCAGGAGCGGTTTGGTAGGAAGGGTTGCGCATGCGCTCCCATTCCTCGAGCAGGCTGGAATCCACCTGTCGGATCATGGTGGAGAGGTACGTCTCGGCATCGCGCAACGCGTCGGTCTTGGCGGCGTCGGGCACGGTTTGGGTAAGGACCTTGTAGACACTGTGCACGTGGCGGAGGAGGAGTCCTTCCGAACGCTGGAGCTCGTAGATCTTGATGTAATCGGCGAAGGACCGGAACTCCTCGAACATCTCGCGCACGATGGATTTGGGCCGGATGTTTTCCTGGCCGACCCAGGGGTGCTTG
This sequence comes from Verrucomicrobiales bacterium, assembly GCA_020845805.1. Classification (GTDB taxonomy): domain Bacteria; phylum Verrucomicrobiota; class Verrucomicrobiia; order Limisphaerales; family CAIMTB01; genus CAIMTB01. The sequence goes on from JADLFD010000772.1 coordinate 2,053, forward strand.
TCGGCGAAGGCGTTGAAGCTCGAGTAGACGAACTCGCGCATCGGTTTGGGGTACTCGAGTTTTTCGAGCTCCTCCATGCGCTGGTCGTAGTCCATGCCCTGCTGCTTGAGTTCGGCGATCTTGGCGCCTTTGACCTTGTCGAGTTGGCGGCGGAGGATGGTTTCCGGATTCTCCAGGATGGACTCGACCAGGGTGATCACGGTGAGCGCGTGGTCGGGAGCTTCGGGGTCCAGGAGCGGCATGGTCTCGAGGAGATAGAGCGACAGCGTCTGGTCCATCGAGAAGTCGTCCTGGAGCTCGACGTTGACGCGTAATTTCGGGCTCTGGGGGGTGGCGCCCCGGGATTCCTTCGGGATGAACTCGATGATGCGGCGTTCGAGCAGGGATCGGAACAATTGCCAGGCGCGACGGCTGTGGGCCTTCTTCTGATTGGGCGAGTCGTGCGAGGTGCGAATGAGGTCACGCATGGCGGCGCACCCATCGGTGGGGCGACTCAGGACGTTGAGCAACATCCCGTGCGTGACCTGGAACCGCGAGGTGAGTCGCTCTGGCGAGGCGTTGATCAGACGCGCGAACGTCTTCTCATCCCAGTTCACGAAATTGCGGTCAGGGGCTTGCCGACGTTGGAACTTCTTCCCGTCGCGCTTGGATTTTTCCTCGAGCTTGAGGTTCTCGATGACGTGGGGCGGGGCTTGCGCGACCACCCAGCCGCGGTCGTCGAAACCCTTGCGGCCGGCCCGGCCGGCGATCTGATGGAAATCGCGTGCGCTGAGGACGCCGACCTTCTGTCCGTCGAACTTGGTGAGGCGTGTGAAGAGGACGGTGCGGATGGGAACGTTGATGCCGACGCCGAGGGTGTCGGTGCCGCAGATGACCTTGAGCAGCCCGCGCTGGGCGAGCTGTTCCACCAGCACGCGGTACTTGGGCAGGAGGCCGGCGTGATGCAGCCCGATGCCGTGCCGCAGCCAGCGTTTGACGTCGGGTCCGTAGGGACTGTGGAACCCGAAGCCTTCGATGGCGGTGGCGATAGCTGCCTTTTCGTCGCGCGTGCAGACGTTGATGCTGGTGAAATCCTGCGCGCTTTCCGCCGCTTCGGCCTGTGTGAAATGCACCACGTAGGCAGGGGTCTTGCCTTCGCGCACGAGGGCTTCGAGGGTTTCCGCCAGTGGGGTCTCGGCGTAGGAGAACTCCAGCGGCACCGGACGGTCCTGGGATCGGATGGTGACGGCGTCGGCCCGGTTGAGGCCGCGCAGGCAGGTCTCGAAGAACTCCGTCTCGCCGAGGGTGGCGGACATGAGCAGGAAGCGGGCGTTGGGCAGGGTGAGCAGCGGGAGTTGCCACGCGACGCCGCGCTCGCGGTCGGCGTACCAGTGGAATTCGTCCATCACCACATCATCGACCCGGGCGGAAGCTCCCTCACGCAGCGCGATGTTGGCCAGGACCTCCGCCGTGCAGCAGAGAATCGGCGCATCGCGGTTCACGGTTGCGTCGCCCGTGCTCAGGCCCACGTTGTCGGGTCCGAACTCACGGCAGAGGTTCATCCATTTCTCGTTTACCAAGGCCTTGATGGGGCAGGTGTAGACCGAGCGACGTCCGTGGGAGAGGGACTGGAAATGGAGCGCGGCGGCGACGAGGGATTTTCCCGATCCGGTGGGGGTGTTGAGGATGACGTGGCG
>JADLFD010000773.1 GCA_020845805.1 Verrucomicrobiales bacterium
CTGCGGTTCGCGGCCCGGCTTCGGCGGCTCTCGTGGCTCGTCCTCGTCAGCCTCGGATCCATCGCCGCGCCGGCACTGCAGGGCGCGCCGCTCAAGGTCTTCATCCTCGCCGGGCAATCAAACATGGAAGGCCATGCCCGCATCGAAACGTTCGACTACCTCGGCGATGATCCGGCCACGGCACCGCTCCTGAAAATGATGCGCGGTGTCGACGGCACACCGACGGTATGCGACGGCGCCTGGATTTCGTACCTGACCGGAGACGACGACGGGAACTTCGAGCTGACCGGCCGGTTGACCGCCGGGTTCGGTTCGCTCTGGGGTCAAGACCGCACCAAGCCCGGCGACAAAATCGGTCCCGAATTCACTTTCGGCCTATCCCTGGACGCCGCGCTCGGCGAGCCGGTGCTCCTCATCAAGACCGCGTGGGGCGGAAGAAGTCTGCACACGGATTTCCGTCCGCCCAGCGCGGGGCCTTATGAGCTGAACGAGTACCAGAGGAAACTGTATTACGGCCCCAAGGCCCATGGCGTTCCCGAGGACATGGAGCAGTGGCTGGCGGACAAGAAGCGCGACACCGGGCGCAGCTACCGGTTCATGGTGGATCATGTGAAGGCGGTCCTCGCCAATCCGAAGCGCGTGGTCCCCGGCTACGATCCGGCACAGGGCTTCGAACTGGCCGGGTTCGTCTGGCTTCAGGGCTGGAACGATCTGGTGGACGGACACGTGTATCCGGCCCGCGGCAAACCCGGTCGGTACGACGCCTACCGCGATCTGCTGGCGCAATTCATCCGCGATGTGCGCCAGGATCTCAACTCGCCGAAGCTGCCCTTCGTCATTGGCGTCCTCGGCGTGGACGGCGCCCGCGCGAGTGCCGAGACGCTGGAGTTCCGCAGGGCGATGTCGGCCCCGGCGGCGATGCCGGAGTTCCAGGGAAACGTCGTGGCCGTGGAGACCGCTCCGTTCTGGTCGGAGGAACTCGCGGCCATTGATCGGAAGCACGACCAAGTGCGGCAAATGCAGCACCACCTCGACTCGAAACATCAGAAGTACGCCAATGCGGACGGGACGATGACCGAGGCGCAGCAGCAGGAGTTTCTGCGAAAGTACGAAGCCGACCTGATTTCGCCGACCGAAGTCGCGCTGTGGAAGCGCGGCGCCTCGAACGCGGGCTACCATTACCTCGGCTGCGCGAAGACCTTCGCACTGATGGGCCGCGCCTTCGCCGAGGCCAATCTCCGCCTGTTGAAGGTTCCCCCGGACCGGTAACCGGGCTACCCCCGTCCCCTCCCCCCGCATGAAACCGCCACGCCGTTGCCGCCCGCTTCGATTTCGACTCCCTGCCCTGGCGCTGTCGGCCATCCTACTGACCCAGGGAGCCCTCGCACGCGCGCTCGCGCCTGCGACAGCGGTGGCCGCTGAATCTCCCGCTGTCGAGACCGCGCGGCCTCGACTCCAGATCCTCAACGGCAGCACGCAATGGGTGGACCTGTTCTGGCTTGAGTCCGACACTCGCCGCGTCCCTCAGGGTTCCGTCGCGCCTGGTGCTGAAACCATCCTCACCACCACGCTGGGGCACCGCTTTGTCCTGGTCGGGCGGAACGACCAGTCCGAAACGTCCGTTACCAGCCGCGTGAGTGTGCAAGCGTTCCGCTTTGGAGGTGTGCCCTCCTTCTACACGCAGCGCCTCGAAGCGCATGGGTATCCCATCGTCGCGTCGTCGACGGTGAATCCCCATGCGCTTCAGGAGGCGGCCTATCTCGTGGATCGCCTGCTGGCGAAGCGCCCGGACGTGCGCGAGGCGATGATCCAGAGCGGGTCGCGTTTGTGCCTCCTCGCCTGGAACGAGTTCACCACCGACCTGCCTGAGTTTGCCCGACTCGCGGAGAGCCGGATGCCCGAGCATCCCACGCTGCCAGCCCGCGAGTATTGGGATGCACGCGCGCGCGGGCTCGGGGGCAGTGAGACGGATCCGTACTGCTCCTGCGGCGAGGAGAACCTGCTTGGGTACAAGGGGGATCCTTACGCGGCAGAGAACATCCTGATTCACGAGTTTGCGCACAACATCCACCTGCGTGGGCTGGTGAATGTCGACCCCACCTTCGACGCCCGGCTGCGCACCGCCTACGACGCCGCGAGAAAGGCCGGTTTGTGGCGGGGCAAATACGCGGCAGTGAATCACCACGAATACTTCGCCGAAGGCGTGCAGTCGTGGTTCGACAACAACCGTGAGAACGACCACGACCATAACCACGTCAACACCCGCCAGGAACTGATCGACTACGACCCCGGCCTCGCCGCGTTATGCCGCGAAGTGTTCGGTGACACCGACCTGAAGTACACCCGTCCCGAGACCCGGCTCACCGGGCATCTGGCCCGCTACGACCCGGCCGCGGCGCCGAAGTTCGAGTGGCCGGATCGGTTGCAGCGCGCGCGCGCCGAAATACGCGCGGGCGCCCAGGCGCGCAACCAGGCCGCCCAGGCTCTCGCCACCGCTTCCACCCCCGAGACCGTCACCACCAACAGCCCCACCAATCGCACAGCCAGCAGCGATCGCGAGGTGCGCTCGCTGGCCGGCTGGACCGCGTACGTCAGCCGCGACCTGCTGGCGAGGGAACCGGAGGTCACCGCGCGGACACTGGAATTGATCGAGACGCAACTCGCAGAGATCGTCCGGGTCGTGCCCGCCCCGGCGGTTGCGGAACTGAAGCAGATCCCGATCTACCTTTCGCCCCCCTACCCCGGCGTGCCGCCGACCGCGGAATATCATCCAGGAGTCGACTGGCTCCGCGACCACGGACGCGACCCCGCGATGGCCAAGGCGGTCGAAATCACCGATGTGTCCGGGTTCGAGGCCGAGGCCAGGCGCATGCCGATGCTCCTCCTGCACGAACTTGCGCATGGTTATCACGATCGCGTGCTGCCGCAGGGCCACGGTAATCCAGAGATCGTTGCCGCGTACGAGAAGGCCAAGGCCGCGGGCAAGTACGAGCGCGTGGAACGCCGGGATTCCGAGGGGCGCACACGCATGGATCGACACTATGCGTTGTCCAATCCGGCCGAGTACTTCGCGGAAGGCACGGAGGCGTTCTTCGGTCGGAACGACTTCTTTCCCTACACACGCGACCAACTTAATTCGCACGACCCGGAGTTGGTCACTCTGCTGGCGAAGGTCTGGGGAGTGACGAATCCCGAGGCCGGCGATCCCGCGCGCCTCACGGTGGACCGCATCTTCGGCAAGGCGCAGGAGTTCAAGACCGAGGACTGGGGGCCGGCGCGATGGCTCCTCGACAGTTCGGCCTACACGACCCTGGAGGCAGCGGAACGACCCAAAGCCCCCGGCGCCGACCCGGACGCCGATCCCGCCAAGGATCTCGTTCGCTACGACCCTGAGTCCGGACGGCGCGACGTCCTGGTGGCCGCGGAACAACTTATTCCTCCTGGCGAATCCACGCCGTTGACCATTTCCGACTATGCGTGGTCGGAGGACGGAAACCGCGTGCTGCTCTTCACCAACACGCGACGTGTCTGGCGCCAGGAAACCCGCGGTGATTACTGGGTGTTCGACCTTCGCACCCGCGCACTCCATAAGCTGGGCGGGAATGCCCCGCCGTCGACGCTCCTGTTCGCCACATTTTCACCGGACGGCCAGCGCGTCGCCTACGTCCACCAGAACAACCTCTATGTGCAATCGCTGGACACGCTGCGGATCAAGCCGCTGACCACGGATGGTTCCGACACCGTCATCAACGGCACCGCGGACTGGGTCAACGAGGAGGAGTTCGACCTCCGCAATGGGCTGCGGTGGAGTCCGGACGGACGCTACCTCGCCTATTGGCAATTCGAGACGCGCGGCGTGCGGGAGTATCAACTCCTCAACACCACCGACAGCCTCTACCCGAGGGTCACGTCCTTCGCGTATCCGAAGGCAGGTGAAACCAACTCCGCCTGTCGCGTGGGCGTCGTCCGGTCGAACGGCGGCAAGACACGCTGGTTTCGGCCCAACCCCGATCCCAGGAACCACTACATTCCACGGATGGAATGGGCGAAGGACTCGAGCTCCCTCGTCTTCCAGCAACTCAATCGCCTCCAGAACACCAACCAGATCATCTCGGCCGATCCCCGAACCGGCGCGACGCAGGTGCGCTTCACCGATCGGGATGATGCCTGGGTGGATTTCATGGACGAAATGACCTGGATCGAGGGCGGCCGACGCTTCCTGTGGCTAAGCGAGCGGGATGGCTGGCGGCACCTCTACGCAGTCGCCACCTCGGGTGAGCAAGTCACGCTCCTGACGCCCGGGGAATACGACGTCGTCCGCGTCGAGGGCGTCGACGAGCAGGAAGGCTGTGTCTACTTCGTTGCGTCGCCTGAGGATCCCACTCAGCGGCACCTCTACCGCGCCTCGCTGGACGGGACCGGTGCGGTGGTGCGCGTTTCCTCCGCGGAACAACGCGGGACACACGATTACGAGTTTTCCCCGGACGGCCGTTGGGCCTTTCACACCTACTCACGCTTCGGCCAACCACCCGTCGTCGACCTGGTCAAGCTGCCCGAGCACCGGGTCGTCCGCACCCTGGCTGGCAACGCGACGTTGCGAGACAAGGTGAGCGCATTGAAACCGTGGACCAGCGAGTTCTTCCGAGTGAGTGTGAGCAACGGTCCGTCCCTCGACGCCTGGTGTCTCAAGCCGCCGGACTTCGATCCCGCACGGAAGTACCCGCTGCTGATCCATGTGTATGGCGAGCCCGCCGGATCGACGGTCGTGGATCGCTGGGGCGGCGACACCTTCCTCTGGCATGCCCTGCTCGCGCAACGCGGCTATGTGGTGGTCAGCATCGACAATCGCGGCACGGCGGCGCCCCGCGGACGCGACTGGCGCAAGAGCATCTACCGGCAGGTCGGCATCCTCGCCTCCGCCGACCAGGCGGCCGCCACACGGGAAATTCTGCGGAGCCGACCGTATCTCGACCCGTCACGCGTCGGCATCTGGGGGTGGAGCGGTGGCGGTTCTATGAGTCTGAATGCCATCTTCCGCTACCCCGACCTTTACCAGACGGCGATGGCCATCGCGTTCGTGGCCAACCAGCGGTTCTACGACACGATCTATCAGGAGCGTTACATGGGGTTGCCAGCGGACAACGAAGACGGCTTCAAAAACGGATCGCCCCTCACGCTGGCGCATCAGTTGCAGGGGAATCTGCTGCTGGCGTACGGGACCGGTGACGACAACTGCCACTACCAGAACTGCGAGGTGTTGGTGGACGAACTCATCCGGCACCACAA
>JADLFD010000774.1 GCA_020845805.1 Verrucomicrobiales bacterium
GGGCTTGTGACTCTTCATAGCACAAACAGGGATCCATTCAAAGATTTGCTTCCGATCCGCGCCACAATTCCCTCACTCAGTCCATCGGTGACATGCGTCTTCAGGGGGATCCAAATGGACCTATTGGGAAATGTCTCTACCTGATCGATGCCAACCTATGCGCCAGCCACTCCAGCGACTGCTGGAGCGCCTACGGCGAAGAGATCGTTCATTTGTACAGGTGTCCCAAGGCCCGCAGGGACGAAGGTCCGAATTGGCCAAGGATGATGGGATCGAGGACTTCGAGGTTCAGGAGTTGCCCGGCTCGGAACAAGTCGCGGGTGACGCGAATGTCGGCGGCGGAACAATAGGATCGAGTCCGGACATTTGATATTTGAACTCGTCCGTCACCCGCGAGCACCTGCCATCGCGGATGGCGTCCAGGCTCCGAATCGCTCCTCATCGCCGAAGCGCAACGCAACGCTCCCAGCAAGCCCCTTCTCGCCTCATCCACACTCTGCGCCTGCCCAAAGCGTTTCAGAACCGCCGCCGCAGGGTGCTTCAACCCAGGAATCTCCCTGTACCCTTCCGCCAGTCGATAACCCAGCTGCTGCACGGACGTGAACAACACGGCGTCACGCACCCAGCTTCCGTGGCCCGCCATAGCCACCGACCACAGTCTATCCCCGAGCTTCTCCGCTGCCTTCACGATCAACGTCCAGTCCGGCCTTTGCGTCCGCGCCCGCAATGCACTCGTCTCCACGTCTGCGACCTGTGCGTCGGCCGGTCTCAACCCCCGTGCCTCATACTCCCTCGACCCGAGCACGGCCCTTTGCTCCAACCGCTCCCAGGGGCGTCCACCCGTCCCTGCCGAATCGCGGCTTCAGTGCAATCCTTGATCGTCACGCTCCGCGCCGTGGCGATTCGCCTGCCACAACCGCTAGAAATGGTACACGTATCCCGCTAGGACGTCCGCCGCCCAGAGCCTGCATACACCCACCACAAACTCCCGTGTCAACCTGAATCCGCCCTCCTATTCATCTGGGCCCGCCCCCGGTACCTCTTCATCTCACACGACTCCACTCTGGTAAACCGGTGAGAAAGACATGTGTGCTGCCTGGTGGCACAATCCAGCAAAGCAGCCAAGCCAACTTACCGTCAGCTACCGATCCGCACGGGTGACTCGGTGCATGTTCCAGCTTCGAACCCAGCTCCAGAATGACTTCTCGCTCGAGGCATGGCAACTGAGCGATATGCGATGGGTTGAGGCGAAGCGGGCAATGCTGTCCATAACTGCCCGCATCGAATCTGGTCTGGTCCGCGGATCGGCGCCACACATGGGAGCTAGATAGTGCAAGAGTTCCTGTTTCAATGAGTTCAAATCCACACCTTCACTCGACCACCGAAGAGGTGAGTTGAAGCCGTTGAACAGGCCGTGCAATACCCGGCCTAAACTGTAGATATCGCCTCGGATCGTCAGTGTGTTTTGCTCCGATTGTTCCGGAGACATAAACCCAGGCGTCCCGAAAAAGCAGGTTGCGCCTTCGTCGTCAGGCTCGCGCGCAGCATCGGTTACGGCTTCGTTCAGGTTGTCAGAGCCACGCCGGCCGCGCAGTTGCACAACATCCACCAGCATGAAGTCCAAAATAATCGCCGACTTGTCTGGCCGAACCATGATATTCCCCGGCTTGAGATCGCCATGCAGAATTCCTCCACACTCAATGCCGGTCTCCTCCATATACCTGCTGCCATGGGCAAAATTCATGGCTTCCGCCAAGGCGTAGCCAAGGCGGACCCGGTCCGCAAAGCCGCTTCGGTCCGCTGGCGTGGCCATATTCCACTCATCCAGGCGCTTCCCATCCACCAACTCCATCACCAGATAGAATGTACCTGTGTCCAGGATCGGCGCGAAACCGAAGTCCAGAATCTCGATGATCGAGGGATGGGTAACCGAGGAGACGGCGCGAATGGCGCGAGTCATGCTCGTCACCACCGAGGACAGTTCACGGCGGAAGGGATAGAAAATCTTCACGCACACGGGACGGACGAGGGTGCGGTGATGTCCCGCATAGACCAACCCACTCCCACCTGCAGACAGGTGCCGGTCGAGGATATAATTCCCCACCGCCGCTCCGATGAAACGGCTCGGATCTTGAACCACGTCGGAGAATCTGAAGATCCCTCGCGAATCACTTGGCGGTGGTCGGCGGCGGCGCGATGAGGGCGGCGGCCTGCCCTCGTAGAGCAAATGGGCGATGCGCTCGCCGAGCTTGCCGAGGTGAGGCTCCATCGGGGGCGGTAGAGCAGTGAGCCAGTGGTGTGAGCTAATAAAGAACTCCAGAGACTTGGAAAGTTCTAGATCCTGAATCTTGAAAGGAACAATCGTTATTCCCTTGCTCGCCGCACGTTCAACTTCACGGATCACCTGTGGGGATTCGTTGGAGTCCTGGGAAAGGATAAGGACAAACACATGACTGGCATGGATGGCATCGAGAATGACTTCGCCGTAGAGCGCGCCTGGAGGCACATCCCGGAGAGCCATCCAACATCGAACATGGCGACGTTCGAGCCCCTCACAAACGGCGCTGGCAATTCCGGTGTCTGGGGATGCGTAGCTGATGAAAACCAGGTGCCCAGGCTCCCCACCACCAAAGCCTTCTGCGCCGCTCTGCACCTCGCTGGGCTCAAGGCCGTTCGCGGCTTCATTTGGCCGTGCTTTCGAAATGACCTTGGGTCGCGAACGCGAACCCTTAGAGCCCCCGGGCCGCGGTGGCTGCAATCCTCCTCGGTCTTCCTGAGCGGAACCATCAATCGGTGTTGCGTCAATCGGATTTAGGGTCTTCGAACCCTGAGGCGACGAAGGGCTAGAAGCAGCCGTCGGGGGCTCCTCCGTTGGAACTTCCGGAGAATGTGGTGACCAGACTACGGTAGTTGCATCGTCAGGTAGATCCCGGGGTAACGCAATACGAGGAGCGAAAGCTAGGCCCGCCAACTCCTCACGCAAGGCCATGGCACTCGAGTAGCGAACCTCAGGCTTTGAGGCGAGCAAACGCCGAAAGACATCCACCAGCCGAGGGCACTCCACGAAAACCGGGTGGTCGAATCGATATCCCGGTGGAGATTGGGCGCGCCGGAAAAACTCCACCCACGCCGCCCCCTGCGCACTCGGAAGTCGAGCAAAGGGAAGTCGGCCAGTGAGTGCCTCGTAGAGGGACACCCCCAGTGAGTACAAATCAGATTGAGGTGATCCTCGTTCGCCTGGTACGCCGGCAAACTCCGGCGGCATGAAGTCAAGCGTGCCCGGCACCTGCCCATGGGTTCGGGTTCCATCAGCCTCCGCGAGGATTCCAAGGTCCAGGACTTTGCCGTGCACCGGCCGACCTGCCGGCGCGTACAGATTCCCGGGTTTCAGGTCGCGGTGGATGACGCCATGGCCGTGGAGATGATCCAAGCAACCCAGGTAACTCTGGAACAGGGCGAGAGTCTCGGCCGGATCAAGTCCGTCGGGAGCCGCACGGATGCGATTGCGCAAGGACTGCGCCGGCATCCCAGGAAGGAACTCCAGGATCAAGTAGAGCTCCGCCTCGGAACCCAAGCCTTCCATCGTTGCGAAGTCTATGTACTCAACGAGGTTCGGGTGAGGAATCGACCGCAGGACCCGCGCCTCCCGGTGGAAGCGCGAAGAGAATTGGGAACTCGAGAGGCGTTTGATGGCGACGTCCCGTCCGTCCCCCACCCGCCGGCCGCGGTAGACCTCCGAAAAGCCGCCACGACCAATCCAGGCACTGAATTCGTAAGTCTCTTTCGCCTGAGTGACGCGACGCGGCTGGATCCTAACGAAGTCCGCGGTAACCTCTTCGAATGTCCGGTAGCGTTGGGCCCGATCGACCGCCATGCATTTCCGGACGCAATCTGCAGCCCGCTGCAGCACCATGAAGCAGGGTCTTCTGAAGCTAGGTTTATCCGGTTGCTGCGGCGACAACCATCGTTGGAAGTAGGAGCCTACCGATTGGCTGCTTTCAAGTGCTGGGAAAGGCAGGGAGCCGGTGAGGATTTCGTACAGGCAGACTCCGAAACTGAAGATATCAGACTGCTCATCCCCGCGGAACCCGGCCCCTTCCTTGACAAAATCCGGCGCTGTATATTCCAGTGAACCTCTCACCCCGGCGGTCGATTCCTCATCCTGCTCTCCGCCGCGCGCGATCTCGAAATCAATGATCTTCAGCGTTCCGAGTCGAGTGAGAAATAGGTTCGATAGCTTGAGGTCTCGATGCACCACGCCTTGTTGATTGGCAACGGTGTCCGATTCCCCTGGTACCAGGATAGAATGGGTTGAGTGACTTCCGCACTGGATGGGCGTCCCGGCCGGCTACGATGACAGGGTTCGAAACGCTCTCCGAAGTCGGGAAGAACGCTCA